>NZ_JACD01000071.1:0-197908 GCF_000517825.1 Prevotella sp. ICM33 | reverse complement strand
CGATTTTAGCCCTTAACTTTTATATGTGGAAAAGGTTTACCGGACAGCAATAAAAGAAAAATATAAGATGAAATCATTTATTGTATCTACCATTATTATTTTAGGAGCATACGGCTTTATTTATGGGATTAATAAACTATTCTATCGTTACTCTTTTTTTCATTCGGCACCCAGTATTAAGACCTTATCTAAAGGCGGTATTGCTTGGTTCTTCCTATCTATAATAGCATTCTTCGGCATATCCATGGGTTTAGCCTTTCCTGGTATTGGATTTGATTTACTCTATGAAAGGGGGTTGTTTGTCTATCTATCTGTTTTGATGATAGTTCTGGTGAGCGTGGCGATAGTCGTTATTTTTCGAATAGAGAAAAGTGCTTGGCTACGTCGTAATCCTCAATATTGCCGATTGTTCTTTCCCTCATGGAATGAAGGTGCTAAGAACATGATGGTGTCAATAGGCAAGATTGATGATATCAATTATGGTCGTGGCGTAAGTTTCTCATGGTTTGATGGTAGCTTCCTGACCGCAGGAAAACACCGAGTGGTGTTTGAATTCTATGAGGAGCGTATTCTTTCAAGGCGCAATATGCGTAATGATCTTTATAAAGAAGAGATAGTTTTTAATTTCCGAGCAGGTAAGGTATATGTGATAGAACCACTCCCAGAGGAACGAACTTTCCGTATCGTTGAAGATAAAACACGCTTTGTGTAGAGATAGGATGATAGGGGCTGCGGCTAACAGCTTGGGTGTTAAAATAAGATGATGCAGGTTATTTTGCACGAGAAGCGTTGCATTTTACAAAATAAAACACTATATTTGCGAAGAATCTTTTGTGTTAACTAACCCTATAAATAAATATACGTATGAAATATTGGAAACCTATTAACTGTTTGGCAATATGCTGTCTATCAGTGCTGACGTTGTCATGTACGACGGAGAATGCAGTTGTTGGGAATGTTGGAGTAAGTGATGTAAAGTCGTCAGGCTGCAAAGCTTCAGCCTCTCTGATGGAGTCTCGTCCTGATTACTATAATCATTTCATAGGGCAGCGGTCTGTGTTGCACCTCTTGCTCGGTAAAGAGAATACTGTCACGGCACGTTTTGCAGACGTCATGGATAACTGTGCTATCGACCTGTTCCATGTAGGAACAAGCAGCAGTGAGGGTAAGATTGTTCTCATCCTGTATCCCGATAAGGACATGATGACAAACTGCATCTGTCGCTATGATGTTGATTTCAAAATGCAGAATATCGTTTCTGGTAATTATCAGCTGGAAGTATATCATACTACCGCTGACAAACAGATTAACAAAGACAACCAGATTTTTAGCGGAACTGTAAACTTAGAGAAAGGGAAGGAACTTATACTGACAATGAGTCGGTAAGGAATAAGTGTGGAGAGTAGGGTTGTGGTGGTTTGGTTATACAAGTGCCTCTACCTTACTTTCTACATCTTTATCGTGGAATGGTTAGCTGTGATGTCAGCTTGAAGTTGCTTTTAAGCTACTGGTTCAATTGTTCTTTGAGGATAAGAAAATTCCTAAAAAATATTTTCTTGTCATATCTGTCATACAAAATTAGTGCTTAACTTGTTGGTTGATAGCGTATTTACGTGAAATGTTAAATATGACAGCAACTAAAAACCAAACTATTTTCGTATAATAGGTGTTTTTCTTACTAACGTAAGTAGATTTCATTGCTACCTATTTTGAGGAAACCTATAAAGTAAAAGACAAAAGAATAAAACGGTAAAAGAGTATTTTGCTGTTTTATTCTTTTGTTTTTTTGTTTTCCAGTCTTAATTCGCAGTAAGAAACATAGTGGACACTGGTAATCATAAGTTCATAAGTAAACGAGTTTACAGGTTTACAAGTGAACAAGTTACTTGTAGCAATAAACACAGCGTATAGTAGTAATCATAATTATGAATTTTGAATTATGAATTCTGGATGAATTAAGCTTGGACTATTGCAACTGCATGATTCCGTCTTTGTTCACGCTCGTTACGCCTTTCACTTTCTTGAAATCAGCGATAGCTTGATCAATGTCGTGTTTCTCGTCTACCTTGACCGCTACACCACTGAACTCCTTGTATTTGTAGAGTAGGGTACAGCCCTGCTTCTTGATGGCTTTCAGTAGAGGTTTGTTGCCTGTCTTCTTGTCGAAGAAGATAATCAGCGTGTGGCTAACAGGAGTCTTCTCTCTTTCACGTTTTGCCTTTTCCAGACCTTCACCTCCATCATCACCATTCATTATCTGCTCCTTGATTGGGCATTGTGCAGATGCTGTTGTTGACTGGATGAACAATAAGCCCATCAGCAACATACTTGCTTTAAAATATTTCTTCATCTTGTTTTCTCCTTTTATTATGAATGACAAAGATAGTTATAAATAAGCAGATACCTACTAAGATTTATAATTATTTCAGTTTTTCTTCTCCTTATTTATTGTACTACTTTTGCAGTGTTTTAAGGCAATTAGCTTTAAGATAGGTTGATAATTGCTCTTAATCTGTTTTGTTCAAGGGTGTTCAGTAACGAAAAAAGCAACCAAGCGTTGTGCTCGGTTGCTTTTGTATGGTGTTAACCTTAACAAAAAGGATTATGCTTCAGCATTCTCTTCTTCCACAGCCTTGAACTGCTCAAGGTCTTCTGGGTTGAAGGCTTTGATATAAGCAGTGTGACCGATAACTTCTTCCTCTGCCATGCGAACAAAGACATGGGCAGACTTCTTGAAGAGTTCTGGTGCCTTAGAAGCATCTTCAATGAGGAGGAGAGAACCGATGATGTCGGCTGTCATGTTGTAAAGACGGCGTGCAAGAAAGTCGTGAACATCCTGATTGTCGCTTGCGTTCACCTTCTCAACAGCCTCTTCATAGAGCTGAACAAGCTTTGCAACACGGTCACGCAGACCCTTCATGCAGTCGCAAGAGAGTTCGCCCTCAAGCATCTCCTTCATGATAGAGAGGTAGGTACCGTTAGTGATGTAACGCACGGCAGCAACAACCTGCAACTGTGTTGTACCCTCGTAGATAGAGAAGATACGTGCATCACGATACAGACGCTGACACTTGTACTCCATGATGAAACCAGAACCACCATGGATAGAGATAGAGTCGTAGGCAGTCTGGTTAGCATACTCAGAGTTGACACCCTTTGCCAATGGCGTAAAGGCATCAGCAAGGCGGGTATATTTCTTCATCTCCTGACGCTCCTCAGGGGTGAGCTTCTGGTCACGTGCAATATCTTCCAAAGCCTTGTAGATATCGACGTAGCGGGCAGTCTGGTATAAGAGAGAACGACCAGCATCGAGTTTTGCCTTCATACGAGAGAGCATATCGTAGACAGCAGGGAAGTTGACAATCTTCTTGCCGAACTGTGCACGATCCTTAGCGTAAGCCAAGCCCTCGTTATAAGCCTCCTGCTCAAGACCAACAGACTGTGCTGCGATACCGAGACGGGCACCATTCATCAATGCCATTACGTACTTGATAAGACCCATTCGGCTGCTACCACAGAGCTCTGCCTTTGCATTCTTGTAAACAAGTTCGCAGGTAGGAGAACCGTGGATACCGAGTTTATGCTCAATATGGCGTACGTCAACACCACCATTACGCTTGTCATAGATGAACATTGAAAGTCCACGACCATCACGTGTGCCCTCTTCTGAACGTGCAAGGACGAGGTGGATGTCTGAGTCGCCATTGGTGATAAAACGCTTCACACCATTCAATCGCCAGCAGTTCTCCTTCTCATCGAAGGTAGCTTTGAGCATTACACGCTGGAGGTCAGAGCCTGCATCAGGCTCGGTGAGGTCCATTGACATCATCTCTCCTTCGCAGATACGTGGGATAAACTTCTGACGCTGCTCCTCGTCACCAAACTCATAGAGTGTGTCGATACAAGACTGCAACGACCAGATGTTCTGGAAACCTGCATCGGCAGCAGCGATCAACTCAGACATCATAGAGAAGACAACGTTTGGAAGGTTCAGTCCACCATAGCGGCGAGGCATAGAAACGCCCCACAATCCAGCCTGACGTGTCGCCTCAATGTTCTCTAAGGTTTTGCTGGCATAGTGCATACGGTTGTCGATGAGATGTGGACCTTCGATGTCTACAGCCTCAGAGTTAGGTGCAATAATATTTGCAGTTATGTCACCAGTGATATCCAAGATGCGCTTGTAGTTTTCGATAGCATCCTCATAGTTTACTGGTGCGTCAGCATGTGTAGCTGCATCAGCGTAGTTACGCTCTTTCAGTTCTACGATGCGTTTCATCAATGGATGCTCCAAGTGAAACGCTATTTCTGGGTGGTCAGTATAATAATTTGCCATGATAAAAAATGTAAGAGTGGCCCCTCCCCCTTGCCCCTCCCCCGAAGGGAGGGGAGTAGAATGTACTGATTCTTACGGTTAGGGTACTCTTTTTATTCGTTGTTTATAAATTCGGTTATTTGTTCTATCACATTATCTATGTCCGTGTATATCTCTTCGTTGGTGAATCTAAGAACATTAAAGCCCATTTCATTAAGGTATTCTGTTCTTGTTTCATCGTCTACCTCTTGTTGCGGTTGCTTATGGTAAGCTCCGTCTACTTCTATGACTAAGTTCTGTGAAAGGCATACAAATTCTACAATGAAGTCACCTATAGGATGCTGTCTTCTGAAATGATATTCGCCTCTCATTCCTTTCAGTTCGTTCCAAAGAATCTCTTCTACTAATGTCATCTCTTTCCGATTCTCCTTGGTGAATTCCTTTAGGATATGGTATCTGTCAGGTGAAGCTGTTTTGTAAGTGCACTTCTTTCTATTTTCTTTAGTCATAGGTCGGTAGTTAGTCTATGATTATACACGCTATGCCTCTTGTGATAATAAGTATTTAGCGACAGTAGTCCTCTTATTCCCTTTTCGCATTTTACTCCCCTCCCTTCGGGGGAGGGGCAAGGGGGAGGGGCCAGTTAGTTGTTCAGTCAGCTGGCTTTTACTTACTATTCTGCTTATAATACTTTATCAACTTCGGAACAACCTCTTCAACGGTGCCATTGATGATATAGTCAGCGATGGCATTGATAGGAGCGTCTGGGTCGTTGTTGATAGAGATGACTATACCACTGTCCTGCATACCAGCAATGTGCTGAATCTGTCCAGAGATACCACAAGCGATGTAAACCTTTGGATGGACGGTGACACCGGTCTGACCAATCTGACGATCGTGGTCTACCCAACCTGCATCAACAGCGGCACGGCTGGCACCAACCTCTCCATGAAGCTCTTTAGCTAACTTGAAGAGTAAGTCGAAACCCTCTTTTGAGCCGACACCATAGCCACCACAGATAACGATAGAAGCTTCCTTCAGGTTGTTCTGTGCTGGCTCAACATGACGGTCGATAACCTTTACAACATAGTCAACCTCTGGGACATACTTCGCTACATCTGGATAGACAACCTCGCCCTTTGCCTCACCCTCATAGATAGCTTTCTGCATAACGCCAGAGCGTACGGTAGCCATCTGTGGACGGTGGTCAGGATTGACGATGGTTGCTACGATGTTACCACCGAAGGCAGGACGAATCTGATAGAGCAGGTTCTCATAACGCTTACCTGCTTTCTTATCTTCGTAGTCACCAATCTCAAGTTGAGTACAATCGGCGGTAAGACCACTTGTCAGGGATGATGACACACGTGGACCGAGGTCACGACCGATAACAGTAGCACCCATCAAACAGATCTGTGGTTTCTCCTCAGTGAAGAGGTTTACAAGAATGTCTGTGTGTGGTGCTGATGTGTAAGGGAAGAGTCCCTCACCATCAAAGACAAAGAGTTTGTCTACACCGTATGGTAGGATTTGGTCTTCTACCTTTCCTTTGATGCCACTACCAGCAGCGATGGCATGGAGTTCCACACCTAACTCATTTGCGAGCTTGCGACCCTTGGTCAACAGCTCCTGTGAAACCTCCTGTACGGCGGTTTCCTCTATTTCGCAATATACAAATACGTTGTTCATAGGCCTCACCCCCGCCCCCTCTCCGAGTGGAGAGGGGAGTGAAATGCTTCACTTGCTGGGGGATTTTTCTTATGTTTATATGATACCTCCCCATAATGTTTTACAGAACATTCTACGCCCCTCTCCAGTAGGAGAGGGGTTGGGGGAGAGGCTTTTAACCAATAATCTTCTCTCCTAACAGTTCTTTGATGAGTCCTTCTACATCCCCATCTGAGCCAGTGAGGGTCTTACTCTCCTTAGCTTGGAAGACGATGTTCTGAACAGACTTCACCTTTGTTGGTGAACCACTCAAACCACACTGCTCCTCATCACCGTTGACATCGGCAACTGACCACTGATTCAGTGTGAGGTAAGGACGCTCCTCGTAGAGATGTGCCCAAGGCTCATCACCTTTGCGTTCCATAGGACAAGTAGCATACTTGTACTTCATCACGAGTTTGGCATTGCAAGGACGAGCTGGAGCAGCAGTACCATTCACAGTGATGAGAACTGGTAATGGTGCAACAACAGTCTCTACACCACCATCGATATGACGGCGGATAGTAGCCTTACCATCCTCAATCTTTAGGATTTCCTCTGCGTATGTAACTTGGTTGAGTCCTAACTTCTGTGCAACCTGTGGTCCTACCTGTGCGGTATCACCATCGATAGCCTGTCGTCCACCGATGATAATGTCTACATCACCGATATTCTGTACAGCTGTCGCTAAAGCATAAGAAGTAGCGAGTGTGTCAGCACCAGCAAACTTACGATCGGTAAGCAACCAGCCAGTATCAGCACCACGATAGAGTCCCTGTCGGATGATTTCTCCGGCGCGTGGAGGACCCATGGTTAAGATTCCTACAGTAGAGCCTGGGTTCTGTTCCTTCAGTCTCAGAGCCTGCTCCAAAGCGTTTAGGTCTTCAGGGTTGAAGATGGCAGGCAGTGCGGCACGGTTTACCGTTCCTTCGGCTGTCATGGCATCTTTTCCCACATTTCTTGTGTCAGGTACCTGCTTAGCAAGTACTACAATTTTCAAACTCATAAATATAATAATGTGTTATTTAATATTCAATTGCTTTGGTTGAGGGCAAAAGTACGTTTTTTTTGTAACATAAACAAAAAAAGTTGCACAAAAACCGCTTAACTGTGTTTATGATTGTTAGGAACTATTCTATTCCTGGTTGTAGGAGTTGGAGAAGTTCTCATTGTTTAGGAGCCTTCTGTCATCTATTATTTCACAAAACTTATACCTTTTTTATAGTTTGACCTCAAATCTCTCAGGGGTATAAGAAACGCTTTGAATTTACTTTTCCTGTCATATCTATCACTCTTTATTAGTTCTTAACTCGTTGGTTTATAGTGTAATTATGCGAAATGTTAAAAGTGACAGCAACTAAAAACAAAACTATTTTCGTAATAATCGGTGTTTTTTATTCATGAAGATAATTTGGTGAAGTAGAAGTGTCTTTTTTCTGGTTCTAACTTTGCTATCTCATTGGTTTGTGTTATCTTTGTAGCATAATGATAGATAGACCGACTGTAGATAGGATTATGAATGCGTCGAATATCGTTGAGGTAGTCAGCGATTTCGTTTCTTTACGCAAGACGGGAACAAGCTATAAAGGTTTGTGCCCTTTTCATGATGACCGTACACCATCTTTCTCCGTTAGTCCTGTGAAAGGTGTTTACAAATGCTTTTCGTGTGGTGCAGCGGGTAATGCTGTAAAGTTTATCATGGAGCATGAGCAGATGACTTATCCTGAAGCCTTGAAGTGGCTTGCGAATAAGTATCATATTGAGGTGCATGAGCGAGAACTGACGAATGAGGAAAAGCAGCAGGAGAATGAACGAGAATCAATGTTCTTGGTCAATGAGTGGGCTGCAAAGTACTTTAATGATATCTTGCACAACGATGTTGATGGTATGGCTATTGGTATGCAGTATTTCCGCAGCCGTGGTTTTAGAGATGATATCATTCGTAAGTTTCAGTTAGGTTTCTGTCTTTCAAGTCGTCATGCTTTTGCTGATGCAGCCTTAAAGGCAGGTTTCCAAAGAGATTTCCTTATAAAGACAGGTCTTTGCTTCGAGCGTGAGAATGGTGAACTTATCGACCGCTTCAATGGACGTGTGATGTTCCCATGGGTGAGTGTGAGTGGTAAGGTGACAGCCTTCGGTGGTCGTCTGCTGGATTCGCGTACAAAGGGGGTTAGTCAGAAGTATGTCAATTCTCCCGATAGCGTTATCTATCATAAAGAGAGAGAACTCTATGGTATCTTCCAAGCAAAGAAAGCGATTGCCAAGCACGACCTTGTTTATATGGTGGAGGGATATACGGACGTAGTCTCTATGCACCAGTGTGGTATTGAGAATGTCGTAGCTAATAGTGGTACGGCACTTTCAGTACATCAGATACGTCTTTTGCACCGCTTCACTCCTAATATCGTTCTACTTTATGATGGCGATGAGGCTGGTCAGCATGCTGCTTTACGAGGTACGGATATGCTGTTGGCAGAAGGTATGAATGTGAAAGTGCTGTTGCTTCCTGACGGTAAAGACCCTGATGAGTTTGCACGTAGTTACAGTGCAGAAGATTTCAGAAAATATATTGAAGATAATCAGACAGACTTCATCGTCTTTAAGATTAACGTACTATTAAAGGGTGTTACTGATCCAATTAAGCGTTCAGAGGCAGTTGGTTCAATAGTGCAAAGCATTTCTGTTATCAAAGACCCGATACTCCGTGATACCTATATCCGTGAGTGTGCGAATCGTACAGGCGTGTCAGAGCGAACCTTGATGGAACAGATGAATCGTAATATCTATTCCAATCGAGAACAGCAGACACGTGAACAACAGCAACATCGAGCTGCGGTAATGGAGGAGCAACGGGAGGATGCAATGGCTGTAGCCTCTAAACCGACAACGTCGAAGGTAGAGCAAATGCTTATCCAAGCTGTCGTCAAGGATGGTGAGAAGGTTATCTTCCGTGATGTGAAAGATGAGAATAGCGGGCAGACATATAACCTGACCGTAGCACAATATATTGCTTATGACCTTGGAAGCGATAATCTTGGTTTCTCAAATGAACTTTATACTAAGATACTGCAGGAGGCTGTAGAGCATTGTGGTGAAGAAGGGTTCAAAGCTGAAGAGTATTTCACACAGCATGCAGATATCAATATCGCATCTGTAGCAGTGAGATTGAGCGTAGACCGTTTCCAACTCGCAGAGAGTCTGCAAGTGAAAGAAACGGAACAAACATTGCGTGATCGTGTTATACATCTTGTAGCTGATTTCCGTTTAGAATATGTTTCTTCCCACTTGAAAGAATTGAATGAACAACTTCTGCAGGTGAAAGATTCGCAAGAGATGCAAGATATTATGAGCGAGATAATGAGGACACAGAATCTTCGCAATGAATTAGCAAAGAAAACTGGTAGTAATATTCTGGTATGATGAATATGATAAGAAACTTATTCAAACCATCACTTCGTCTCTCAGACCTTGATTTAAGTGAGAATAGAAGGATAGTCTCAAAGGCACTGAAGGCACTCAACTGTACTGGGGAATGGAGAAAAGAGGGTGATGCAGCACTTGTTCGTTATACATTTCAGAGTGGACATTTTGGTATTCGTATTATCGGTAATTGTCCACAGGTGGAATTGTCATACCTTTTCTTTGCTGAGGCTGAGATGAAAGATATAAATATTGTGCGCCATGTGTGCAATCACTTTAACCTCAATTCCAGTGGTCCTCGCTTTAGCTATAGTATCAATGAGGAAACAAATATCATTGATATGCATATCCTAACACCGCTTCTGTTAGATGACGATCGCGCAAAAGATATTCTTTCTTCGGCTATGGTCGATATGTTTTTATGGCAGAATTCTTTTATTAGAAGTCTGACAGATGTGAAGAAGGAAGCAAAAAGTTCGGCTACGAGTGATTTGGAATGGTCTGAGAAGGAAGTTGCGCGTGATTTCTTTCTCCTTCGAGAACAGGAATTAAGACATCAGAAGAAAGGTGCAGAGTGGCGTCAGAATGATAAGGAAGCTGCAACTTTGAAGCAGTGGATGGATAAGGTTTTTGGTTTGGTGGATGTTGTCTTCTCTGAGTTGACAGTGGTAACAGATGCCGTAACAGTTATCAACGACCGTGAATCTATAGCATCCTATAATCTGTCCGACACTCTGATAGTAGATGGAGCGTTTGTTCGACAGAAGGCTATGCTCGACCTTGTATTCTTCCTCCCAGCTCATCCGACAACTCGTCGTCGTATGACTTTCAGTATTCAACAGGCTGATGGTTGTGAGGATGTGCTTTACTATCAGGTTGTTGCTACATTGTTACCATTGCCATCAGGGATTGGTAGACCCCTTCATTCGAAGGAAGTACAGGTGCAGTCGCACTCTGTCTTGTTGGCATACGACCTTCGCTCAACAAAGCAGTTGCAGGATGAGTTCGTCTATATGTGGAAGGAAGCTAAGAGTAAGGTTGCTAATGGTGAGGAGAACCAACTAACCGAAGAGCAACGATTGATTGCCAATGTGGAGAGTGTGGATGCTGCTCGTTTTGTTTATCGTAGTCGGACTCTTCATCGTCAGAAGCGTTACTATGAAGCGATTTCTTGTTTGGAGAATGCCTACCGCCTTTTGAATTCTAATATAGATAAAAAGAGTTTAGAAGAACGGAACCTCTTCTTAGAGGTCTGCTATATGTTAGGCTTCTGCTATAATGAGTTGCAACAGTATGATAGGGCTTATTACTACCTTACGTTTGTAACAGGAGTTAATCGCACTCTTTATGCTGAGGAGTATGTTAACTGTATGATTTATTTGGGTGATTATCGTTCGCTGATGACCATAGACGGAATCTTGGAAGACTTACATAATTCTATTGTTGAAGATGAAGAAGGCGAAGTCGAACAATCGGTGCACCCTTTTCTACAGTTCCTTTACCGACGAAAGGCTTATGTCTTGGTAGAGTTGCATAGGTTTGATGAAGCGGAAGAAATGCTTCGTCAGATGATAGATGACCCTGAGTCAGGTGATTTTGCATTAGACGAGTTAGCGTATATTCAGCAGTTACGAGAGAAGGATAAGACTGGCGGAACAGACGAATCGAATAGTTAAGGAGAATATAGATGATTTATGTTCATTGGGCATTCTTAGCAGTCTACGTTGTTGTCATCATTATGGTGATGGTACGCGTATTGATGGATAACCGACAGCCAGCCAAGACAATGGCTTGGATGTTGGTGCTAACGTTTATCCCAATGTTAGGTATCATTCTTTACTTCTTCTTTGGTCAGACTACACGTAAAGAACGTAAGATATGGCAGTATAGTATGGACCAGCTGACCAAGCATTCCATGTTGGAGTTTGTAGAACAGAAGCGTCTTCATCTGCCTAATGAGTACCGAGAACTCATCAACCTCTTTATGAATCAGAATTGGGTCTTACCATTTAAGAATAACGAAACAGAGATTTATACTTCTGGATACGAGTTCTTTCCTTCTTTGTTAATGGAGATTGGTAAGGCTGAACACCATATTCATTTAGATACTTTTATTATTGCCAGTGACCCCTTGGGACAGATTATTGCTGATGCTTTGATTGATAAAGCACGACAAGGAGTTGAGGTACGTGTCATCTATGATGATGTAGGTTCTTGGAAAACAAAGAATCGTTTCTTTGACCGTATGCGTGCTGAAGGAATAAAAGTATATGCCTTTATGTCTGTACGCTTCCCAATCTTTACCAGTAAGGTGAACTATCGTAATCATCGTAAGATATGTGTCATTGATGGTGAGGTGGGCTTTATCGGTGGTATGAATATTGCCAATCGTTATGTGAAGGGGATAAAGAAATTGGCTTGGCGTGATACGCATGTTAAGATAACTGGTGCAGCGGTATATGGTTTGCAACGTGCCTTTTTGGTAGATTGGTTTTTTGTGAGTCGTGAACTAATAACCAACCATGTTTATTATCCAGTCAGTAAGGTTGCTGAGAATGATAGTCTTATTCAGATTGTCACCAGTAGTCCAACAAGTTTATGGCCAGAGATTGAGCAAGGTTACGTAAGGGTACTTACCAGTGCGAAGCAATATGTCTATATGGAAACACCTTACTTCCTTCCTACCGACCCAATCCTCTTTGCTATGCGTACTGCAGCCTTGTCGGGAGTAGATGTAAGACTGATGATTCCTTACGAGACAGACACAAAGATTGTGGAATGGGCTTCACGCACATACGTCTTAGATACAGTGAAAGCGGGAGTAAAAGTTTATTTATATAAGGCTGGTTTTAATCATTCTAAACTTCTTGTTGCCGATGATAGTATAGCAACGATTGGTTCTACTAATGTTGACTTCCGTAGCTTTGAGAATGACTTTGAAGCAAATGCATTCTTCTATGATAAGAAAATAGCATTAGAAGTAAAGGATATCTTCTTAAAGGACCAAGAAGAGTGTGTTGCCTTAGAAGATGTGCGAAACCTTACACATCGTTCTTTCCTACAACGGTTGTGGGAATCAATGGTAAGGCTCTTGAGTCCACTGTTGTAAAGGTAGGAAGCTAAGAAAGCTTTAACCTAAATCAGACAATATTGTTAACTTTCCGATATAACTCTTTTATAGACAGTTTTACGGATAAAGCTGTGTTTATCTAAACAAAGTGAAGTTCACACTACCATAGCTTCTGTGTTCAATGAAGTGCGGGTGAGCGGAGAAATCATTGTTCTTACCATGTTCAAAGACCAGTAGTCCATCTTCCTTCAATAAGTCATATTGGAAGATGAGGTCTGGAATAGTCTCCAACTCTGGCAATGCGTATGGAGGGTCAGCAAAGATCAGATCAAATTTCTGATGACAACTTTTTAAGAAACGGAACACATCTCCTTTTATCAATATATGCTCGTCTGTGCCAAGTTTCTCCATACATTGGCTGATAAAGCGAGCATGGTCACGGTCTTTCTCCACGCTTATCACTTGTTGGCAACCACGTGATAAGAGTTCTAAGGATATACTACCCGTACCAGCAAAGAGGTCGAGTGCCGTTGTTTCCTCCCAATCCACGTAAGCATTGATAACATTAAAGATGTTCTCTTTAGCAAAGTCTGTTGTAGGGCGTGCCTTGAAGGTACGAGGAACATCAAAATGTCTGCCTTTATATTTTCCTGTTATAATTCGCATAGTTTCTATTTTTAGGAGATGAAGGAGTTAAGGAGTGAAATGGAGTTAAGACATTTGTATCTGTGGGAGATGTGTGGACTTAATTCACTCTACATCTTAATCTGTCTTTCCTTCTTTTATTCCAGATAAATTGTTTTCATGTCGTAGGGAATATCTGTACGTTTAGCCAACTGGCTATTGTTGAAGTAAACTTCCTGGTTGATAACCCTACAGAACTTCAAATGTTGTTTTACTTTTTCAATGAGCCAGTCTTGATAAGGAATGTCACCAACAATATATAACTCATCTTTCTCTACATCCATTCCTGTTAGCTTCCATATATAAAGGAGATAATACAAAGCATCATGCTCATTAGTTGCTTCGTATGAATTGCTGAAACGGAATCTGTTTTGTTGGAAACTGAAAACCTCCATACGCTTCTCATGGAAATAAGCATAAAGTTTTCTACGTGGACCAGCGTATGAACGGCGATAGAGATGCGTCCATACCGACTGCATAAGTGGTTGTATACGAATATCCTTGAAATGGTCGTCGATAACGAGCTTGAGGTCTTTGTTAATTGCAAAGACAGCAATCGCATTCAAGTCTGGTAGGATACTCGATAGAATCTCCTCATTACCTTGTCTATGGTAGGTATGATGATAAAGCGTTTCGATATCCTGTGTACCAAAGTCGTCAATAGGCATAAGCATCACAGGGGTATCAATCTCTGCTAACAAACGTTTGTATCCGCTCTGCAGCAATTCAGAAACCTTGAAGGCTTCACGTAGATTGGCAGCAACAGAGATACCCATATTCATCTCGTAGGGTTCATAAACGAGCATACCATTCTCTTGTGGATCACCCACAGTAAATGCCATGTTGTTTCTGCTAAATCTGATAGTAAGTCGCAGTTTTTTATCGGATATATTATTGTCTGTTTCTGTCATTACGAACGTTCTATAGCTTTTTATCACCTGCAAACTTACACATTTTTTTCCGATTTCATTGGTTATCTGCTTGATAAATATCATCGAATGGTATTCTTTAAAGTATTAAAAAAGGGAAAATTAGCGTTTGATACTTAAAAAAGCTATAACTTTGCACTCGCTTATTAAATGCTATAACTATTCAAACGAACATGTTTGATGGTGGTGTTTGAATAATAACTTTTTTACATGGCAAGACAGTTCTTTGTTATCTTCGGATGCTTAGCATTGGGAGAGTTTATCGTTTGGGCTACAGGAATAAAACTGCCGTCCAGTATCATTGGTATGCTTCTTCTTACACTTTTTCTAAAGTTAGGATGGGTGAAGTTAGCTTGGGTGGAGCGATTATCACAGCTTCTAATAGCAAACCTTGGCTTCTTCTTTGTACCGCCTGGGGTGGCTCTTATTCTCTATCTTGATCTTATTAAGGCTCAATGGTTCCCTATTGTTACTGCAACAGTAGTCAGTACTCTTCTTGTTCTTGTTGTTACAGGACAGATGCATCAACTTGTCATAAAGTTTGAACGTCGGTTGATGGCTATGGACTTACTTCATCATCGTGCCCATGCGCAGAAGATGAAGAAGGTGCTGGAGGAAACCGAAGAGGTTGAGGCCATGGAAGAGGCTGAAAGAATAGAACTTGACAAAGCGTTACTCGGACAGGATAAGATAACTAAAAAGGAGGAAAAATAATGAATTCGTGGGATGAAACAATCGGTCAGACTATTGACCTTATACAGGATGGTAAAGATATCTTTTCCAATCAGTATGTTATTTTGGCATTAACTTTTGCTGCCTTCTTTTACATAAAACGTCTACAGCAGCGTACTGGTTGGATGTTACTCAATCCTATCTTGATAGCTATCGTACTTATTATCGTCTATCTCAAGATAACTGGTGTTTCTTTTGGTGTCTATAAGCAAGGTGCCCAATTAATTGACTTCTGGCTTAAACCAGCTGTTGTAGCCTTAGGCGTACCACTTTATTTACAGCTTGATGCTATAAAACGTCTGTGGTTACCAATCGTTCTGTCACAGTTTGTTGGCTGTTTGGTGGGTATTGTGAGTGTTGTTTTCGTAGCACAGCTTTGTGGCGCACCTGATATTATCGTTCTCTCAATGGCAAGTAAATCAGTAACAACACCTATCGCTATGGAGGTGACACAGAGCCTCGGTGGTATTCCTTCTCTTACTGCTGCCGTGGTGGTTGTCACTGGTATTATTGGTGCTTTGGTAGGCTTTAAGATGTTGTCCTATGGTCATGTAAATAGTCCTATCGCACAAGGTCTCTCTATGGGTGCTGCCTCTCATGCCGTTGGTGCATCAACAGCGATGGCATATAGTAGTAAGTATGGTGCTTTTGCGAGTTTAGGTATTACGCTGAACGGTATCTTCACAGCCCTGCTTACTCCAACGGTTCTCCGCCTAATGGGGATTATTTAGGGCGTCTTTGTGTAATAGCGTGATAAAGTCTACTAAAGTAAGAAGGACTTATATCCATTATTACACGTGTATTTTTAATTTCGTTTTGCTGTCACATTTAACATTTCATGTAATCCTACTGTTACATAATAAGTTAGCTAATAAATTAGGGTGACAGTAGTGACAGCAAAATTGTTTTCACTGGGAAATGCTTTGGTTCTTCTGTTAAATGCATAGATAGGAAACTGAATAAAGGCTTATTGCTTACATGGTATGACTTTCCTGGATCAATGGTCTAACAAAGGAGACATAGTATGTAGGAAAGACAAACACATATTATACCTATCATTACCATATCTCTCCGTATTCTACAAACAACTTATCCCTATACTAACCAATATTACAATACCCTATACTTGGTTATCAATCATTTATAAAGTTGATACTACACAAAGCATCCCGAAAGTTTATGAAAAATATTTTTGCTGGTTAACTTGGGATAATAAGAGGCAAAAGTTACATCTGCGAAAAGCTAACTGCGACATTCACAGAAAACGGAATGTCGCAGTTAATCAAAGGAGTGTTCTACCCAGTAGCAGACTAAATGTTTGAGAAAAGGTTGTAGTGATGCAACCTTTTTGCGTGTTTACTGGGTAAGAAAGACTCTCCAGCTTCCATCTTTCTCACCACGCTCCACATACTTTTTAGAAAGCAGTTTATCCAACAGTTTTTGGATAGCTGACACACTAATACCTGTTTCCTCTTTCATGTCGTTCAGAGTCAACGTAGGCTGTGTGCGCATGGCGTTCAATATTTTGGTGTAGTTAGGCGAGCGGAAAGAAATTCTTTCGCCGTCATACCACCAAACATTTTCATTCTTTTCGCTGATGAAGAGCACATCGTTATAAACCTCTGTTGCCACAAGCTCATTGAAATATTTGAGGAATGGACGAATATCGCCAATGTTGGCGTGTGCTCCGTCGCTCGGCAGAGGGCCGACTTCAAGGTCAGACTGATGCAACGCTTCCAGATACTCGCTCTTCTTGCGGCTGCGCACAACAATCATCGGATAATTGTGGCGTGTGAGAATGAAGTTGATCATCAAACGGGCGATACGTCCATTGCCATCTTCAAAGGGGTGAATGCGTATATAACGATAGTGGAACAATGCCGCCAGTTCGATAGCTGAAAGTTTCCCTTTCTTCTCGGCTTCATTGTACCAATTCACCAAGTCAAACATCAGCCCCGGCGTTTCTTCGGGCGAAGCGTACTCAAAGCGGTCGCCATACCTTGTTATCACACTATTGGGGCGCGTCTTATACTGACCTGCGTGTATCACATAATTTGTCTGCACACCACCAGGCAGATTGCGGTAAACGGTGTAGTTTTCACGAAGCAGTGTTCTGTGCAGTGTGCGGATGAAGTTTTCTGTCAAAGGCTTTTCTTTGACAGCAGCCTCTTCTTTCATCATTTGCAGCCCCACGTTGCTTGACGTCATCTCGTGCACGTCCCTTATGTCAGCCTCGCCAATCACCTTGCCGAATAGCAGAAGAATCTCGGTCTGACCATAAGTCAGTGTGTTGCCCTCAATGTGGTTGCTATTATAGTTGAAGTCCACGGTGAAGCGGCGGCTGAGCCTATCCTTGTCCTTCTCTGACAATGGCTGAATATCGCGCCAAGCAGCCAATGCCTTCTTTATATTTAGATACTTCATACAGACATATTTATTTTAAATACATCGCAAAATTATGAAAAATGTTTGAGAAAAGGTTGTAATGTTACAACCTTTTTGTTGAATTTTACTGTTTTTGTCTTTTCGTATATAATATAAGCCGTTAGTTTATCGTCTAAATATTAGGTCGTGTGGAATTTATACACACTATTCCACGAATAATTTTAATTTCGTTTTGCTGTCACATTTAACATTTCATGTAATCCTACTGTTACATAATAAGTTAACTAATGAATTAGGGTGACAGTAGTGACAGCAAAATTGTTTTCACTGGGAGATGTTTTTTAAAAGGAAACACAGTGTTAGAGCATGTATAGACCATTTAATCGATAGGCGTCTTTTCAAAGCCAAATGAGTCTCAATATTCACTTACTACTTGAATGTGTATCTTCGCCTTTGCCGTAAATTATTATTTTTAGAAGAGTTTGTTTAAGATAGCTCTTGAAATAGCTTCGGTGATATTCGCCACGCCTAATTTGTCAAAGGCGTGACGTTTGTAGGTTTTAATAGAATCTAATGAGCGGCACATTCTGTCTGCTACTTCTGTCATTGTTAGTCCCGCTGCTGACAATCTAAGCACTTCGAGTTCCTCTTCTTTTAGCGAAACTCCTTCACATTCCATCCACCGATGGCTTTCGAAAGAGTACTTCCAATAATTGCGGAGCCCATTCTTGTGGAACTCTACATGCCCAACTGTTTTATGTGAAGATAGAGAAACAACACACATACCTATCCATATCTTGCCATCGTCAGTTAATAGTATAGGAGTAAGCTGGTGGTTGATCAGTCTGCTCCTTGTTCCACTCTTCAGATGAAAATGATATGACATGGAATATTGGTGTTTATCAACATTGTCGAAAGTATCAAAGAACTTAAAACCACTTCTGTTCAACTCAACAAGCATTTTTTGTTCTTCCTCTGGTACATATTTCAAATAAAAACTATATCCCAATTCCTTCACCTCCTTTGCTGTATGACCACAAAGAAACAAAGGGTTATCTGATACATAAAGAAACTCCTGCTTATAATAGTCTATCAAATAAATGCTCTGATAGGTTACACGTGCAAAGGACTCTACTGTATGAATCAATGTGGACAGTACATTAGAATCATAATCTGGTGCATTGCTTACAGTATTCGACGCTATAAAGAATTCTTTTATATCTGTCATATATGTTCAACTTAATAAGGTCCCTCTATTTTATTTTCTACAAAAGTACATTTTTAATGCAGAATATCGCAAGAGAATTACACAAAAGTGTAAAAAACAAAGAGAGAGGAGCAAATTTACACAAAAGTGTGATAGGTGTTTTTTGGAAAAGAAGTATTTTTGCCATATAAATCAAGAAACAAAAGAAATTATGTGAATATTGTATTTATAAAGCAACATGATCACACTTTGATGTTAAATTTAAGCAAACAACTAAGAATTACACTTTTGCGTAGTGAAAATTAAAAAAAGAATTACATTTGCAACATCGAAAGACAAGAAAAGTTGTCGGCATATCATGATGTTGACTCCAAAATTATAATAAGACAATACATATAATAAATAATATAATGTTTATGAAAAAGAAAATTCTCACGTTGCTCATGTCTGGCTGCTATGGTATTCTTGCAGCACAAACTACGGGAACGGTCGTAGATGAAAACAAGCAACCATTACCAGCTGCAACTGTTTCGTTATTTCGTGAAAGCGAAAATAAGATGATTAGTGGAGTGGTAACTGATATGAATGGTGGCTTTGAACTGAATACGCATGAAGGAGAGAACTATAGAATAAGGATATCTTTTGTTGGGTATTCTACGCAGGAAATTAAATGCCAAAACATTTCTAAGCACCTTTCGGTGGGTACAATCGTGTTGGAGCCAGAGAGTAAGCAGCTTAATGACGTTACAGTGACTGCCAACAACGTAATACAAAAAGCTGACCGCCAAATAATTATCCCTAATCTGCTTCAGCAAAAAACATCAAGCAATGGTTTAAGTTTGTTGCAGCATCTTCAGCTTTCACGAATCTCTGTAAATACTCTCGACAGTAAGGTGACTACCACTATGGGGGATGCCGTAGAGTTACGTATTAATGGTGTAAAGGCAGAGATACAGGAGGTGAAGGCTCTCTTGCCGGCAGACGTATTGAGAATAGAATATCATGATAATCCTGGTCTAAGATACGGAAATGTAGCTGCCGTAATTGACATTATCTTAAAAGAAAAGAAGAATGGTGGAAGTATCTCCGGAGAGTTTATGAACACTATCAATCCCTTAGGTATAGGAGATTATCAGCTATCGGGTAATTATCATGTAGGTAAGTCAAACTTTAAGACGTCTATAAACTGGAATCGGCGTGATATAAACTGGTTACGTGAAAACATGGAGGCTTTCAATGCAACGACACCCAGTATCAACAACTATGAGATAGGGCAAAAGACAAAGGCACAATATGATAACATCAATCTATCCATAGGATACGATTACATACATAGGGGGAACATATTGAGTGTTACTTTTCGTGATTTATATAACAATACACCTCATGCGGTATTTGATAGAAATTCCAAACTTATTCAGAATAGCAACACATTCAATATCATGGACCGCACCAAGTCAAGGAGCAACAATCCATCGTTAGATATTTATTATCAACATGAGTTTACCAAGGATAAGCATCTTTTCTTTGACCTGATAGGAACATATATCAATACTAAGAACGACCGTTTATATCGCCAATCTCAGGGAAATTCTGTACAGGAAATATCTTCTCATGTCGATGGTAATAAATATTCGGCTATAGCTGAGGTTATTTACGAACAGAAAATCAAGGATTCGCGGTTGTCATTTGGTCTGCGACATCAGCAGATGTACACAAAAAATGCGTACGATGGAAACACATCCTCAAGCGTAAAGATGAATACAGGTGAGAGTTATGGTTTTGGAGAATGGGCTTCAAAGTTAGGGAAACTGGATTATATGGTAGGTGTAGGTGCTATGAGAACCTATGTTAGTCAAGGAAATGCCAAACAGGTAAAATATATATTTCGCCCGACTATTCAGCTGGGGTACCATTTCAACAATTATCTGTCAATACGTTATAAAGCCTACATGGGAGGCTACGCACCCTCACTTGCCGAATTAAGCGATGTTGAACAACACATAGACATTTACCAAATACGCCGTGGAAATCCAAATCTACAGGCGGTCAGATTTTTCTCTAATGAACTATCAATTAGCGTAGGATCAAAATATATTAGTGCAGAATGGTTTACTCGTTATAGCTATGATGATAAACCATATATGGAAGAAACAACCTATTCGAATGGCTTCTATGTTAGGAGTTATGCCAATCAAAGAGGCTTCCATCGTCTGAACTCTCAAATAAACCTAAAAGTACAACCTTGGAAGGATTATATATCCATTCAATTAACCCCATTTGTCAATCGCTATATCAGCAATGGCAATACCTATACGCATACACATACTAACTGGGGCTTGCGTGCCAACTTAATGGGAATGTACAAGAATTGGTATGTAGGCGCGAATCTTGAGACAAGTTTTCATAGACTGTGGGGGGAGACACTTAACAAAGATGAGAAATCACATAGTATAGTTTTTGGGTACAATAGAGAAAAATGGGGTGTAGAACTACAGTTGCAGAACATCTTCAGTTCACGTTATGAAATGTCTGTAGAAAATCTTTCCCAGCTTGCTCCTTATAATCAAATGGTATGGTCGAAAAATCTATGTAAAGTTTTTGGCATAGACTTTCATTTCAACCTGAACTTTGGAAAGCACGGTTCTGAGGTGAACCAACGGATTCATAACTCTGATACTGATGCAGGTATTGTACCAACAACGAAGTAGCAGATAAATATAAATCCACACAGATAAAGAGGAAATCGAAAAACTTTCAAAGAGTAGACGTTATATTAGTAAGGTCATAGATAAATCCTCTCGAACACCAATAGCAGCGAAGAACAGCCATATCAAAGCACTCCGGCTTCGATATGGCTGTTTTAAGTAGGGTTACTTTGTGCAACCTATAATATAAGTACGGCTTACATTCCCTTTTCAGACTGCATCGTCACTTCAATGCGGCGGTTGCTCTTGATAAGGTTGCAAGCAATGCGCTGGATGTCAGCAGCTGTGATATTGCGTACGATTGTCTTGTAGTCCTTGTCAAAGTCAACACCGTGGCGAAGCTGGTTGTATATCACGTAGAGCCAGTAGTCATTGGTAACAGAAGACTGGTCATACTGCTTTAGGAGGTATTCCTTCACCTTCTGCAAACTAACAGCCTCTGGACCCTTATTGGCAATATGCTCAATCTGTTTGGTGATGATTGGCATTACCATGTTATACTTGTCTGGGTCGGTATCAAAGGCAATCTTCAACAGAGCGTGAGGATTGCTTGTTGCGTTCAGACTCTGCTGTAGTTTCACACCATATACCCCACCTTTCTCTTCACGGATAGAGTCGGTATAGGCGATAGACAATACACGCTTGAAGACATCGAGTTCCAAATCAGCCTTAGCTGTGTAAGGTTCGTCCCATGTGTAGAAGATAGTTACACGTGCCAATGGGGTCTTCATCTTCTTTTCAAAGCGGTGAGTCTCGTTGCAGTTGCGCACGTCAGGATAAGTCTTCGCAAAGGTTTCCTTCTTACCTGTTGATGGCAGAGTTGCAATATACTGCTCCAAGAGAGGGCGCAACTGAGCGATGTCAATGTTACCCATGACAATCATCTTGAAGTTGGAAGCATTGCTGAAACGCTCCTTGTAAATCTCAAGAACACGGTCATAGCTTACCTTGTCAAGCGAAGCTGCCTTAAGTGGTTGTACACGTGGCGAGTTACCGTAAACGATAGCTGCGATAGAGTCGTTGTAGCTAACGTTAGGACTTGCTTCACGGTTGGTGAGGAAAGAGCGCATACGGTTGAGCTCTGACTGGAAGGCTTGGTCATCACGACGTAAGTTTGTAAAGTACAAGTAAGTAAGTTCAAAGAGTGTTCGGATGTCTTTGATAGATGAGTTACCGCTGATAGATTGTGTCTCATCACCTACACCAGCATTGATGCGAACGGTCTTACCTGCTAAGAACTTATTAAGTTCCGTAGCACTGAAACGTCCTACACCACCTTCCTTTACAGCAGCTGAGATAAACTGTGTGTTAATCAAGTCCTTAACAGGATAGAGGGAAGAACCACCTTCTGCAAAGAAGTTCAGTGTCACAGCATCCTTCTGGTAGTCGGTCTTCTTGAAATATACCTTCACACCATTGCTCAGCGTGATTTCTGTTGTTCCGTGCAAACTAACTTTCTCACTCTTGATACGTCCCTTCTTCGGTAACGTCTCTATAAGTTTATCGTCCAACTTCTTCTCTACATACTTAGGATAGGTCTTTGCCTGTGCATCAAGAACCATCTTTTCAAACTGCGCATCTGAGGGAACATTTACGCCTGCTTTGTCTGGAGAATAGACAACAAGCACTTGATTCTTGTTGGTGATAGCCTCACGCATAGCCGTATTGACCTCGTCGAGTGTTACCTCGTTAAAGAATTGATCATCCAATTGCTTGTCGTATGCTTCTGTGGTGATGGGTTCATTATCGAGAAAGTTCTGCTTTGCACGACGCACATAGTATGAATTGCGACGGTCGTTACGCTCATTGTATTGGCGGTCAATTACCTTCTGGCGGAAAGCTTTGGCACGGGCAAGTTCTGACGGAGTAAAACCGTGCTGACGAATCTGCTCTATCGTACCCACTGCAGCATCGAACGAACCCTTTACATCTTCCTGACGAGCACCAAAGGAAAGGACAAAAGCATCTTTTGTACGACTAATCAAGAACTGACCCATACGTGCAGAAGCACTCAAGCAAGGCTTTGGATTCTTGTCCTGCATCTCGTTAAGGCGTTCACCAATCATATAAGAAACCAAGTCGTCAACATATCCGTCTCGCTGATACTTCACAGTAGACTTCTCTGCATCTGGTGTAGCCTTACGCTTCATATAAAGTGTAACGAGCATGATAGGTTGTTCTGAATCCTTTAGTGATGCCACAATCATCTTGTCGTTGTCGCTTACTGGGAAGTATTCACGATGAGCAGCATTCTCGGGCATTGGAATAGCAGAGAAGACAGACTGAATCTTCTTCTCTATCTTGTCTACATCAATATCACCCACAACGATGATAGCCTGCAAATCTGGGCGATACCACTTGTGGTAATAGTCACGAAGTGCCTTGTAAGGGAAGTTGTCTACAATCTCCATCTTACCGATTGGCAGACAGTCTTCATACTTCGTACCGCGATAGATAATCGGCAAAGCCTCCTCCATCAAGCGCTGTGAAGCCATACCAGCACGACGAGTACGCCACTCTTCGTGAATAACACCACGTTCCTTGTCTATCTCTTTGTCCTCAAGGTCTAAATAGTGGCTCCAGTCGTGGAGGATAAGTAGGGTAGAGTCGATGGTTGATTCCTGCTTTACAGGTACTGAACTGACGTTGTAAACGGTCTCGTCAATCGAGGTGTAAGCATTGAGGTTGGTACCGAACTTAATACCATGTGCTTCACACCAATGTACGATACTTGGTGAAGAAGGTGTGTTCTTGAAGTTCTTACTTCCATTGAAAGCCATGTGTTCAAGGAAGTGAGCCAATCCTCTTTGGTTAGGTTCTTCGAGAATACTTCCTACACGCTGTGCAATGTAGAAGTCGGCAATCCCTTTCTCCTTGGCATTGTGGCGTATGTAATAAGTCATACCATTCTTCAACTTACCCATACGGAAGCTGTTGTCGGTAGTGACCTTCTGCGCCATAGCACCTGTTACGAGGAGCAGGAGCACAAGCGCATTGATGATTCTTTTGTTTATTAACATAATATGTGATTGATTCCTTTTATAATTTCTTTATGTCTGTCTGATTTTTATTCTTTATAGGATAATGTCTTCCTATCGATGAGTTGTTTTCGTCTTAATAACATATTGCGTTCTTTTAAGTACTCTGCACGAGTGGTGCGGAGGCTCAACACCACTTGTGCGAACGCTTAGCACCACTCGTGCGGACCAATAGTAAAACTGTTAGAAGGTGCAACCAATAGTCAGTCTGCCCGTTGAATAGTTCCTACCTATGAGATAAGCGTTGCCGTCGTTGGTATGCCGATGAGTGAAGTCGAAGGCTGTGTAGGTCTTCATCTTGGTGCCTGGGAGTACAAAGGCATATTTAAGTCCGAGTTGGAGGGAGTATTGTGGGTCTGTAAGATACTTATACTCACGATACATCAGTACGTCCATCGTAGGGAAACCGTTCTGCTTGTCAGAAGGTTTAGCTAATGTCCCATCCTCGAAGGCATCGCCCTTTCCCTTCTTATAGGCAAAGCCCGCCTTTAATGACAATACCCCTTTGCGGAAAAGAAGGTTACGCGTAAGCCCTGTGTAAGCCTCCATTGTACGGATATCCTGACGGCGGAAGTAAGGATAGCTGTAGCCAGTCTGCTTACGTTGTGCAATGTTCGCACCTGCTTCTACCGTCCAGAGAGGTAACTCATTTATAACGCCATAATAGCCAGTATAGCCAAGATGCACATCATTCCACGCCTTATTGGCACTCTTTACCGGGTCAAGATACTGATAGAAGTAGGCTCCCTGTTCATTCTTGTTAGAACGATAAGCATTCATCTCGTTGACAAGGTTCTCGCTTGAGAAACTAAAGTCAAGATGGTGTATCTGCTTATCGAGGTTCAAAGTTAGGCGTGTCTGATAGTCATAGATGTTGCTATGATGATTGGAGTGAACTATCGTATAGGGTGACTTCCTGCCATAATAACCCTTTCGGTAAGCCATATCCAAATGGTTAAACCATGAGAGGTGTGGGAGGATTTCCCAGCCTAATTGTAGACCTAAACCATGATATTCATTGAGCATAGGTTGCTCCCTATTGCTATCAGTAAAGCCCGAACTACTGAAGGGTTCCGTCTTACCAATCCACGGACCATAGTTGATATAAGACGTAAACTCCTGTGCATTTGAAGCGTAGGTACTAAAGATTACGCTCTCTGTGTTCCGTCGGTAAGTATAATTAAAACCAAGACTAAAAGGCTGTAATGGTATATAGACGCCTGTGGTGAGGGCTAAATCCATCAGCTTTGTCTTATGTCTTAAATCCTTATACTTAGCAACGTTTGCTGCAGTGAAGTCCACCTTTGTACCAATGGCAAGTCCTTTATATATCTCCCAAGACAATGCGCCCATAAGATTATAGGTGTCACGATGCTTTGTGCCAGCATTATTTAGCGAGTCTTCGACAATATCGAACGGCAAACGTTGGGTCTGTATGAACGCCGAGCCAGTCATATTACGCCCAGAGAAGTTGTCATAACGCATACTCCCCGATAGGACAATCCTGTCTGTTAGGCGATAGAATGAAGACACGTTAGCACCCGCTTGCACGGTACGTGGCGACTCGTCATAGTTGACAAAGCCTCCCTTGCCATATTGTGCATAGACTTCAGCCAAGGAAATGTTCTTTGTCTTAAATCGTACTAAGGCTGCAGCATTGTCACTTCTCAGCCATGCATTGCTATTGGCAACGAAGCTAAAATCACGATGGAGCAGACTATCTTTAGCCTGCTCCTGTGCGTTGAGGCTGGCAGAGAGGGTTACTCCTGCCAGTATAAGTGTCATGAACCTATATCTCATCTTACAGGTTATGTTCTTTTATCATCTATTTTACTTGTCTCTAAGTGAGAACTGTTTGCGCTCGTGGAAGTCAGAAGTAGAGTTGTTTGTGTCCATGTAGACAATCTTTGCTCCATTCTTCATAGATGCTTCAGCGTCAATATGACTTGGATCTGCACCATACTGATAGTTATAAACCAGCTTATCGGCATTGCCTTCAATCTTCTTTGTCGCTACAGCGTCTACATTACGATATACGCTATGACCAAGTTTGACAGTCTGCATGACGTAGCCGGCATCTACGTCAGAGCCGAAACGCTTCTTACTCTTACTCTCATTAATTTTCTCATAGACCTCAACACCGTCAATAATCCAGTCTGTTGGGACCTTCAATACAGCATTTATTTTGTTCAGAGCTTTGCCTGGTGCGTATGTGATATTACTTGCATCGTTTGCGAAAGCGGCAGGTGTTGTGTTCTTTGTTTGGAAGATAAAGAAGCCAGGAGAAGTTACACTAAGTGGCCAAGCATTACCCTGTCCATATTCTACTGCCTTAAGGTATTGGTTGGTAGGGATAACGTCTGCTGGTGTTGGATAGTATTTTGGATTCTTAAAACCAGACTCTGGGTCGTACATAGTATAGTAGTCTTTATTGGCATAGTTGATACTCTGTGGGTAGGTCTTAGTATTATCTATTGCCCCCATACAGCAGATAACAACCTGTGAATAAGGCTCGATAATCAATGAATTAGGGAAGTACCATATACCACAAGCTGCTGGAACCCAGCCCTGTGAAACGTAAGAAGGCTCTGTCGCTCCTGTGCTGTACCATGCGTTCGCAACTGATTGTGCATTATAGGGGTCTAATATACCAATAGCTAAGTTGCTGATTACTGCTGTCTTACCACCATTGTTATAGAGGATAAAACCCTTGTCCATCTGGAAGAAATTCTTGGGATCGTTTTCGATTGGTACACCTGTCGTGTACAATTCTTTGATGATAACTTGGTCAGCATTCTGATCAGGCAACTGGAAGGTAACGTTCTTTACATCTGATGCCTTGATGACTTGTACAGTACCATCTTTATGTGTCACAACCATGTTCCATGTTTGTGCGTTGATGTTGCTGATGAAAGCAAATACAGCAACAAGGAGAAGTAATATTTTCTTCATATCTTTTCTATTTAATTTCTTATGTTATTCTTATTTATTCATAAACTTAAAACTCTTAGTTGGTGTGCGAAGGATGTAGACACCCTTAGGTAAAGACGAGAAATCAAGGGCAACTCGTCCTTCACCATCTGCTGTTACAGAGCTGATTTGTGTACCATTAAGATTGTAAATAGCCACTCTTGCACCTGCTTTTAATCCACTTACTTCTGCATTACTGAATGAGAATTGAGGTGTGTTAGATTCATTCTTTGGGTCATTCGAAGGCACACTACTAATGCTTGTTGTCACCGTCTTCTCAATAAAATGGTAATCCTGTACGCCTGTCAGGGCTGTTGTTAGTTGATTCCCATTATGGGTAATAACAAGGTTGTTACCCTCTATGGTTATAACAGGAAATGACTCCAAAGCGAACTCGGTCGTTGTTCCATTCGTCTCGGTCAAGACAAGGCAGGTTATCATCTTCTTTTGTACTGTCTGTGCAAAGCCACTAAGGGGTATGTACGACAGTGCTAAAGCGATAAGCCCTATAAAACTTATTTTCTTCATAAACATTGTTTTTAATTTATACTATCTTTATTTCTCTTTTAATTCACGATACGTTTCTTCGACATTACTAATGGTAGGGTTACCACGCGAGGAGAGTCTATGGAAACAACTATCTGCGACTTGGCACCATTGAAGAAGTAACGGTAGTCCACAGTTTCCTTTCTTGCTGAACTGCTGACCTTATACAAGCCTGAGGGAACACTGAAGTGAGCCACTCCCTCAGCGTCTGTACTATCAACGAAGGTGCTTGCCACGGCATCTTGTAACTCTACACGTAAGCCTTCATACGAGCCATCGTATGTGCTTGGAAACTCTAACTTCACATCAAAGTTGACTACATCAAGTCCTTCATCATAGTCAGCACATGAAACTAACAGCGTCATCACGCATACTGCAAGTAAACAAAATATCTTTCTCATTATATCTTCAATCTTAATGAAAGTCCATAATAGAAGCTCGGAACATATCCACTACCAAAGAGACTTGTCTCAAGTCCTGTTTGTGATGAGTGTACCTGAGCAAGCGTGTTGAAGAAGTTATTGGCGTAAAACGATATAGATACGTGTTTGCCAATTTCCTTTGTTACACTCAAGTTAGCCGACCAGAACGCACTCAACTTATTCGGATTCAATGTGTAAGGGTAGTTTGTTCGTACAACCAATTGTGCTAAGTCGTTGTATAACCCTCTGTCGTTCGTTGCTGCCCAACGCAATTTCTCTGCAAAAGGAACCAATGTCTCTGGTGCATCCCATGTGCTGTAATACTCAGGATAGACGATAACTGTCTGATTCTCTGTCTTACCATTGTATGCCTCACCAAAGTATTCATTGCCACTATTCACAACATATCCGCGACTACTGGTAGCTCTGCTGTAAGTATAGAGTGAACTTTCCAAACGCAAAGCTACGATAAGTCGAATCTTTGGTATATGTGTCGTCAGTGTGACATTCATATCCACTTGCCCACTAACCGAACCGTTTGAGGCTGAAGCATTGGCGGTATAGTTGGTTGATGTAGCTGCACCACCACGGTAATAACCAATATATTGATAGAGTTTACCGTCAGACTGACGTGTATTCAGACCTACTGGAACATCCGCAAAGAGCGTTTCGTCCTGTGCCTTATAATGATAATACTTACCATCAACACGTACCTGTGTTCGGAGCACCTTAATCTGTTTGAAGTCTACAATCCATTCTAAGCCATAGCGACTCAATGGGTCAGCATTCACATATTTTGTGTTGGTGACGTAGGTGTTACGTTCGTCATAACCGAGAGCGACTGGGGCTTTCACGCCACTGGCATCACTTACCGTCACAATACCTGTCTGTGGGTCAATCGTAAAGAGTCGATTAGCCGTAGCAATACCGCTCGCTTGAAGTTTAGCAGGTGATGTGTACTTATAGGTGAAAGGTGTGTAAGTGTTTGTTGCCATGTAAGGATTGAAAGTCTTACTATGGAAGAATGAAAGGTTGATGTCTGCTATCTTCGTTCTCATCTCCACACCTAAATCCCACTGGTTGGCATATTGCCATTTCAAGTTAGCATTGTATCGTGCCTTTGAAGGGTGAGTGTAATAGGCATAATAAGAGCGATTATTAGCATCACTGGTAGATGAGAATGCCAACATATCACGATAAGATGGAGAAGGGTAGAGTACTTGGAAACTCGGAAGTTTCACGCTCTTTCCCCATCCTGAGTGCAAGCTAAGACTGTTCACCCAACTATCTTGTCCGAAACGAAGCATATAACGCATATTCAGTCGTGGCGAAAGACTACCCACTGTTCCATATTCTGAGCCTGGAATCGAGGTGATATCCTCACGCACACCTGCTGTCAGTTCAACATTCTGTTTGGTGTTAATAGCCATTGAGAGCTTATCCTCGGCATAGAGTGCCATATTGTTCAAAGCGGGTAGGGCATCAAAACGATATTCACGCCATGTCGGTGCGTAGCGCATATCTTCGTAGTGTGTACCCTTTCCCTTATTCCTACTGCTTGTCCATTCTGCACCAACAAGTAAGCGATTGCGGAACTTTCCAAATGATTTATTCCAATTAGCCTTTAGCTTCAAGCTATAGGTTAACGGCTTGGAATCGCCAAAACCACGCAGATACCAATAGCCTGTAGGACCAAGAATGATGTTGGCAGAAGGGTTCTTATCGTAGTCTTCTGCAATGTTATATCCTTCCGTCAAGGTGTGGATATAAGGTTGTGTAGAACTACTGCTTTCGTTGCTGTAGCTTTCTGAGCGTTTGTCAGCGTAGGTGAAGGCTGCTGTAAAATTAAGATTGGTTATCCATGACTTGTTCAATAACCAGTCAAGGCGCACATTACCACCCACATTATTGTCCTTAACCTTATAATAACTGTCCAAGTTGCGGTCTGGATCAGCCTTCGAATCATAGCCTCCCACACCACCATTCAGCCCTATATCCAACGTCAGAGGTTGTGTCTTTTTCATAAAGACATTCATATAGTGCAACGATAGCACATTGCGCTGATAAGCAGTGTAAGGCGATGCTGCGTCCGAGAAAGAGCGTGCATGCTCAAGGGAGAAGTTGATAAGTCCAGCGTTCTTGCCTAAGTCTAATCCTTTGTGAAGGGCTATCTGGCGGGTGTGTTGGTTGATACTTCCTTCCAAGATGAAAGGTGAACTGCCTCTACGTGTCTTCACTTTTACTACACCATTGGTGAGGTCGCCGTATTCTACAGAGGCAATACCGGGTACTACCTCCACACTTTCAATGTTAGAAGCACTTACCCCCCGTGTGCTCACACCAGCTGTTTCACCCATCATAGCATTATTGTTCAGACGAACACCATCCACTTCAATGGCTGTACCAAACGACGCATTGCCTCGCTCTGATGAACCGCTACGCAAAGTCAATTTGCTATCATTCATCAAAGAAGGGTTCACACTCTTACCGCCCGGCAGGAGTTGGGCAATATCGCCCAAAGTCATTATCTGTTGATTGTCCAACGTCTTACGGTCAATGGTGTAAGAGGTTGTTATCTCGTCTTTCTTTCGATGCGCAACAACCTGTACTTCATCGAGCTGAAGATTGTCTTCGGCAAGGCGCACGTTGAGCGTGGCACCATCATTATTAATGGTGACAACTACTGTTTGTTCTGCGTAACCAAGGCAGGAGATAACTGCAGTACACTTTCCTTTCGGTACGTTTTTTATCGTGAAACAACCTTTTTCGTCCGTAAAAGCGTACAAGCGATTTTCCTTCAATGTGACTGATGCGTAGGCTATAGGCTTACGATCATCTTTGCCAACAACACAACCTGTCAGTGTTTGTGCAATTCCATTGATACTTAGTCCGCAAAATACAATAGACGCTATTATCCTATTCGTGAAGTCCATGACTTGCAAAGATAAGACGATTTAACAAACTCTACAATACTCAAAAATAGGTATTTATTTGCTTTTCTTTATGAATAGAAATTGATTTTATCATATTAGATAAGCTCCTTCTGATATATGGAATGATAAGGGGCAGCCCAATGTGTGAGAAGAAACGATATCTAATACTTTATGAGTAGTATATTTTTGTAAGGTTATAAACCGCCTAAAAGAGTGGTGTTAAGCCTCCGCACTACTGGTGTTTACCGTCCGCACCATGCGTGCGGAGCCTCCGCACGTTTGCTAAGAAATTGTATCTGTTATATTGAAGTTCCTCTTGCAGAAGTAAGCTTTATCACTCCATATATCGGATAAAGCTTATAGGATTTTCTAATTTCTCGAGTGATATAACCTATTGCATAGCTCTTGATATTCTCCTAACCCTTTTGGTAGATTCGTAATAATTAGAGGCTCACCACACGCTCTGTTTCAGAGTGCCGATTATATAGTACTTTTCCTAAAATAAATTTTGCTGTCATTTCTGTCATCCAATGTTGTGTCCTAACTGATTAGTTTACAGTGTAGTTACATGAAATGTTAAAAATGACAGCAACTTAAAATAAAACTATTCTTGTAAGCTGTGTAATCGTTTTAGTCTTGTTGGGGGCTTTGTCACTCGGTAGATTGGAAGGACGCTTTATCTTGAGGTTAGATAGTTCTTTAGAGGACTAAAGAATCTCTAAGACCTCTTGTACATCCTTAATATTCTTCATATTTTCAACGATAAACTGTACATCCTTGCGGTCGTGGACTTGCATCTCAATCGTTCCGTCAAAGATTCCATTATCGCTGGAAATTGTTATCTTACGGATATTAACACCCAACTGGTCGGAGAGAACATCAGAGATGTCGTGCAGCATACCACTACGGTCAATACCACGAATCTCAATCGTTGCATCGAAGAACAATCGACGGTGCATATCCCATTTGGCATCCAAGATTCTACCACCATAGCTTGCTTTTAGCTTTGCAGCTACTGGACAGGCACGCTTATGAATCTCGATATGGTTTTTATTGTCAATATATCCGAGGACATCATCACCTGGGATAGCATGGCAGCAGTGTGGGAAGAGATAGCGATGTATGTTTTCTTCGTTGATGAAGATAGGCTTCTTTCTGTTGAGTTCTTTGGTTACAACGATTAAGCCTTCAGTACATTCTATGTCCTTAGCCTCTACAGACTCTGTTGTCTTCTTGTCATTCGACTTCAAGAAAGGAACGTATCGACGCCAACCACGTGAGGTAACAGTCTTCTCTGACTTTGACTTCCCACGAAGTTCATTCAAATCAGTGTCGCCAAGGATAACGGTCTTGTCTCCAACGGCAAGGAAAAGGCTGTCATGCTTACGAAGGTCGTGTAGTTCGCAAAGCTTATCTAAGGTAGCAGTTGTCATCTCAAGGTCGTGTGCCTTTAGCCACTTCGACAGCTGCTCTTCACCTGCCTTTTGCAACTCACGGCTCTCACGTCGCAAGATAGCTTGTATCTTTGCCTTAGCCTTCGCTGTAGACACAAAGTTAATCCATGAAGGATTGACGTGTTGCGACATCGAAGTCAGAATCTCTACCTGGTCACCACTTTGGAGTTTGTGGCTCAATGGGACAAGCTTATGATTGACCTTTGCACCGATACAATGGCTACCGAGGAAGGTGTGGATTTGGAAAGCAAAGTCGAGTGCCGTACAACCTGCTGGCATCGTCTTAATCTCTCCCTTTGGTGTAAAGACGAAGATTTCAGAGGCAAAGAGATTGAGTTTAATAGCATCGAGGAAGTCCATAGCATCTGGCTGTGGGTCGTCGAGAATCTCTTTTATCGTACTGAGCCACTCGTTCAATTCGCCCTCATCCTCAGTAATCTCACCGCCATCCTTATATTTCCAATGTGCAGCAAAGCCCTGTTCAGCTAATTCGTTCATGTGTTCAGAACGTATCTGCACCTCAATCCAACGGCCCTTAGCAGACATGAGAGTTACGTGCAATGCCTGATAACCATTAGCCTTAGGATGGTTCACCCAGTCGCGCAGACGGTCAGGATGACTCTTATAAATCTGACTGATAGCCACATAAATTTGGAAACAGTTGTTGATTTCCTCATCAGGTGACTTCGGTTTATAGATGATACGTACGGCAAGGATATCGTATATTTCTTCAAAAGTAACGTGTTTGTTCTGCATCTTATTCCAAATAGAATAAGGACTCTTTACACGTGCTTTAAGTTCATATTCAAAGCCCATCTTGTCAAGTTCGGCACGGATAGGTGCTGTGAATTGTTCAAAGAGGGTGTCACGCTGCGCCTGTGTTGAAGCGAGTTTCTTCTCAATAGAGGCGTATGCGTCAGGATGTTCGTAGCGGAAACTAAGATCTTCCAGTTCTGTCTTAATCTTATTTAGTCCCAATCGGTTTGCAAGTGGTGCATAGATATAGAGCGTTTCACCTGCAATCTTATACTGTTTGCTGGCAGGCTGAGAAGCAAGAGTACGCATGTTATGCAGACGGTCGCATATCTTGATAAGGATAACACGAATGTCGTCGCTCATAGTAAGCAAAAGCTTCTTGAAATTCTCAGCTTGTGCTGAAGCCTGTTCGCCAAAGATACCACCAGAAATCTTGGTTAGTCCGTCAACGATTTGTGCAATCTTAGGACCGAAGATATTTTCCATATCTTCCACTGTATAGTCGGTATCTTCTACGACATCATGTAAAAGGGCTGCACAGATACTCGTTGCTCCGAGTCCCATCTCTTCACAAGCAATTTGGGCAACGGCAATAGGGTGCATGATATAAGGTTCGCCCGAGAGTCGGCGCACACCCTTATGCGCTTGTCGTGCGAAATTGAAAGCCTTGGTAATGATATCAACCTTCTTTCGATGACGTGAAGCGAGATAGGTATCAATGAGATGCTGAAATGCATCATCTACCATCTTCTCATAGTCAATCTCCTTAACTTCAATATTGTCCTTGTCCATTGTGCATCCTCCCTTTATATATAATAAGGTAAAAGAATCTTGTTAGTATGGCATGGTTCCTTGGCTTGTATTAGTAGCCGCGATAGTCATGCTTGGTTCTTCGTTTGGTGTTTGGTTTTGGTAAATCTGATCTTTGTAACCTTTGAACTTCTCAATCATTTCAGAAGGTAGGCGTAGCTTAGCAACACCATTGGTAGCAAAAGCCTTGATTAAACCCTGTCGATACTGTGGGTTAAGTACTTTCAAATCGTCCACATTCATACCTAATACGTTGGCAATCTTGGCAAGTGTAACGTCCTTCTCTATGACAATCGTGTCGCAGCAGTTAGGCAGACCTGTTGACAGAGGTGTGATGTTGTAATCAGCATAGTAGTTCATCACATAATTTGCTGCGATGAAAGCGGGAACATAGCCGCGTGTCTCCTTTGGTAAATGCTGATAGACAGCCCAGAAGTCAGCACCACCACCAGCCTTTGTGATAGCACTGCTAACACGTCCCGGTCCACAGTTATAGGCAGCAAGTGCCAATGTCCAGTCGCCAAATCGTTTGTAAAGGTCGCTCAGCATACGTGCTGCAGCGTAGGAAGACTTCTCTGGGTCGCGGCGTTCATCAATATAACTGTCAATCTGAAGGTCATATTGTTTACCAGTTGTTGCCATGAATTGCCATAGTCCTGCTGCTCCCACACGTGAGGTAGCATTAGGGTTTAAGCCCGACTCTATCACAGGAAGATACTTCAGTTCTAATGGTAAACCATAGAAACGCAGTGCTTCTTCAAAGATAGGGTTGTAATAACGTGCACGTCCCAAGAGGTAAGAAGTTGATTGGCGTCCTGCCTTTGTGTAGCGATCGATATATTTCTTAACTTCCTCATTACAGGTCATTGTCATCACATTCGATAGATTGCGCATCTTACGATCAATGACTTCCATACCGTTTTCTGGCTCTGTTGCATTCGTAGAGGGTGTATTATCAAACCCTGTTTGTATGCCACTATTATAGAACTTATCATCTACATAGTCTACATCAACATATCCTGCCATCGTCTTTGATGCATCAGGAATCATCACATTCACAGCTTTACCACGATTATCAACGACAGTTTGCTGTTGTGCATAGATTCCACAGGTTGCTCCCATTGTAATAAGGAAGGAAACAATATATCTCTTTCTACTCATTATTTCTGATTTAGTTAGCGCAAATACAGTACGCTGCTGCTTAGAATGTCAGACTACATCCAATACCTATTGCCGATGAACGGAAAGGGTTGTTAGGTGTAGCGATACTCTTATTTGATATGACCGTTGGTGCAATATGCAGTGAGAGGTCATCTGATATGTCAAAGTCGGATAAGGAAGCGTCTACGTATGCATCAATAACTGACAAGGCATAAACCGCAATAGTAGTAAAGATACTTAGGTCACGCCATCTGCGGTAGCGATCCTTGCGCTGTTTGAAGATGTTCTTATAACGCTCTTCATTGGCAGAGGTGATAGTAGCTCCGAGGTGTAGGAAGTTATTATAACTCTGCGTTGTTGGGTCATTATCCATGATGTCCATATAAGCCTGCGCATAATCATGGTACATCTGGTTGTTCCATGTCATAGCATAGATACAGCCTACAAAGCCTCCGTAGAAGATTGGTAGTTTCCAGTACTTACGGTTGTAGACCTGTCCAGCACCAGGGATGACGAGTGCAAGCCACAAAGCACGCTTAGGATTAGGGCGCCACTTAGACCAGTCTCGTCCCTGTTTCTTCACCATGCTGATACTATCCTTTCGCAGAACAGAAGTGAGTTTTCCCTCATCATCTGGTGTGAGGATTGCCTTCTCTTCTATATATTTATCCTGCGAACTCGGTATCTCAACGACTGTAGAGTCTCCTGGATACATAACCTTTAACGTGTCATGGGGCAGATCTTGTGCCTGCATGACCGTAACACTGGTGAGCATTCCGGCTATCAACAGTCCTTTGAGGATTCTATTCTTCATCTTCATCACTACCCTTTATCTTGCTTAAGTTACTGGTTTGAAGGTTTGTTACTTATTCTTTGCTTTGTAGTCAGCCATTTGTTGAGGCTTCCTAATGCTTGTGAATCGTCTTTCTAAACCAGAATACTTGCTTATCTTATACTTACTAATACCTTAATCTTTCCGTATGGGAAGTATTACTTCATCTTATCCATCACTTCCATGATGTGAAGTAATTCCTCTTCTGATGCAAACGGAATACTAATCTTACCCTTTCCATCAGCGTTACAACTCATCTGTACCTTCGTATCGAAGAATGATGAGAGTCGCTGCTTGAGGATATTAAACTCCTCTGGAAGGCGAGTTCGAGCAGAAATCTTCTTCTTTGCACTTTGGATATCTTCTCCGTTATTGAGTTGCTGACACAGTTCTTCAACCTTACGAACACTATATCCGTTCTTTAAAATCTCACGATAGAGTTTCAATTGCAGTGAAGGACTATCCAAAGAAAGCAATGCACGGGCATGTCCCATGTCTATTTCTTTCTTTTGCAGACCCATCTGTACCAATGCAGGAAGCTTCAACAAACGAAGGTAGTTAGCAATAGCAGCACGGCTCTTACCCACACGCTCTGCTACACGCTCCTGTGTCATTCCGCTCTTTTCAAGCAGATGTTCGTAAGCCAAAGCAATCTCAATCGCATTCAAGTCCTCACGCTGGATGTTTTCAACCAGCGCCAACTCCATTACATTCTCGTCCTTAATCGTACGGATATAGGCTGGAACAGCTTTCAAGCCTGCCAATTGACTGGCACGCCAACGGCGCTCACCAGCAATAATCTGGAAACGGTTCTCGTCTACCTGACGTAAAGTTATTGGCTGAACGAGTCCTAACTCACGGATACTATTCGCCAACTCTTCCAACGCAACAGGGTCGAATTCTCGACGCGGTTGGTTAGGATTCGCTTCAATCTGGTCTAAGGCAACCTCGTTGATGGTAGAACTTCCTTGTGTACTGACAGCTTCAGTAGATATTAAGGCATCCAGACCACGGCCGAGGGCATTGGTCTTTGCGTTTCGATTATATTTCTTTTGTACAGCCATAGTCTTTGTTTGGGAGTTAATGGAGTTAAGGAGTTTGGTGGAGTTAGCGGTTGTTTTGCCCGATATTACGATGTTCTTCGTTTCCAGTTCTTAGTTTCTTTATTTCCAACAGCTAATATATCTGTGATAAAAACATTAGTTCTACAACCAGAAAACGATATATCCGTGAGTCTCAAAGCATACCTTTACACTCCGTATCTTTCCCTTTTTTATTTCTTATTCTTTTCAATGATTTCCTTTGCAAGGCTAAGATGATTCTTTGCACCCGTAGAGTCAGCATCATAGAGGATAACTGGTAAACCATGACTCGGACTCTCAGAGAGTTTCACGTTACGCTGGATAACAGCCTTGAATACTAACTCTTGGAAGTGGCGCTTCACCTCATCGTAAATCTGACGGGCAAGACGCAGACGACTGTCGTACATCGTCAGCAGGAATCCCTCTATCTCCAACTTCGGATTTAGCTTACTCTTGATAATCTTAATGGTGTTCAACAACTTGCTGATACCCTCCAATGCAAAGTATTCACACTGCACAGGAATGATGACAGAGTCAGCTGCTGTTAATGCATTGACAGTAATCAAACCGAGTGACGGACTACAGTCTATAAGAATGTAATCGTAATCGTCACGGATTGGAGCAAGCAAACTGCTCATAACCTTCTCACGACCATTAAGCTTTAACATCTCTATTTCAGCTCCAACAAGGTCGATATGGCTCGGAACAATGTCCAATCCTTCTATGTCAGTTGTGTAGATAGCGTCTTTTATGTCGGCATGGTCAATGATACATTCGTAAAGCGAACAATCCACCTCTTTGATATCCACGCCCAAACCGCTGGAGGCATTCGCCTGCGGATCGGCATCAATCACCAGTACAGACTTCTCAAGCGTAGCTAAAGAAGCCGCCAAGTTAATGGTGGTAGTCGTCTTTCCAACGCCGCCTTTTTGGTTGGCAAGTGCGATAATCTTTCCCATTTTTCTATTTAATCCTATACATTTATTAGGCTACAAAGATACATATTTTATATGAGATTGCAGGGCTTTATAAACCTTTTTTCGTACTTTTGCACTGAAATCAAAGTGAAATTTATGAATTCTAAGAAACCACTCATACTTATATCTAACGATGATGGATACCACTCTAATGGTATTCGTACGCTCGTTTCATTCCTTACAGATTTTGCAGATGTTGTTGTCTGTGCTCCTGAAGCAGGACGTTCGGGCTTTTCGTGTGCTTTTTCTGTGGTTGATTATCTATTGTTGAAGAAGCGTCATAATATTCCTGACTGTGAGGTGTGGTCATGTACAGGTACGCCTGTCGACTGTGTGAAGTTGGCGTTAGACCAGATTCTTGTTGACCGAAAGCCTGACCTTATTTTGGGAGGTATCAATCATGGAGATAATTCCTCTGTGAATAATCATTACAGTGGTACGATGGGTATAGCGTATGAGGGTTGTATGAAATATATCCCTTCTATCGCTTTTTCAAGTTGTGATTACGATCCAAATGCTGACCTTTCTTACCTACGTGATTATGTAAGACTTATTGTCAAGAAAGTTCTTGCTGATGGTCTGCCAAAAGGTGTCTGCCTAAATGTGAACTTCCCTAAGGTTGAGAAGTTTGCAGGACTGAAGGTGTGCCGTATGGGTTGGGGTAGTTGGACAAGAGAGGTTGAGGTTTACAAGCATCCTCGTGGCTTTGATTATTATTGGATGACAGGACATTATCGCAACGATGAGCCTGATGCAACCGATAATGACCAGTGGGCATTGGCGCATGGATATGTAACTGTTACGCCATCGAAGATTGATGTGACGGATTATGAAGTGATCGACAAGATGAAATCGTGGGAATCTCTTTAATTCTTTGATATTATGAAGTATTACCTGATAGTTGGTGAAGCATCTGGCGACTTACATGCCTCACGCCTTATGCAGTCGTTGATGCAGTATGATCCAGAGGCTGAGTTTCGCTTCTTTGGTGGTGACCTGATGGCGAAAGTGGGCGGTACACGTGTGAAGCATTATCGTGAACTTGCCTATATGGGGTTCGTTCCTGTATTGCTACACCTACCTACCATCTTTAAGAATATGAAGATGTGTAAGGAGGATATTATGCGTTGGAAGCCTGATGCGGTCATCCTCGTTGACTATCCAGGGTTTAATCTTAGTATTGCAAAGTTTGTAAAGAAGAATACCAATATTCCTGTCTATTACTATATCTCCCCAAAGATATGGGCATGGAAGGAGTGGCGTATCAAAGCTATCAAGCGTGATGTAAAAGAAATGTTCTCTATTCTTCCGTTTGAAGTTCCTTTCTATGAGAAGAAACATAATTACAAAATACATTACGTTGGTAACCCTACTGCCGAGGAGGTTGATAATTTCCGTCATGTTTATTCGGAGTCAAAAGACGAGTTCTGTCAGCGTAACGGATTGTCTTCTAAGCCTATCATTGCTCTTCTTGCTGGTAGTCGTAAACAGGAGATAAAGGATAATTTGCCTTCAATGTTGGAGGCTGCACGTCATTTTGAGGATTATCAGATGGTGGTTGCTGCAGCACCTTCTATCACAGAAAGCTATTATAAGAAGTTTTTAGGTGATAGTGAAGCAAAGATGGTAAAGACACAGACTTACGAACTTCTGAGTCATGCTACAGTAGCACTCGTTACCAGTGGTACCGCGACGCTTGAGACAGCTTTGCTGAATGTTCCACAGGTTGTCTGCTACGAGACGCCAGTTCCAAAGTTGATTCGTTTTGCTTTTAAGCATATTATCAAAGTGCGTTTTATCTCTCTTGTCAATCTTATTGCTGATAAAGAAATTGTGCAAGAACTACTTGCCGATCGCTTCTCTATTCGCAACATTGCCAATGAGTTATATCGTATTCTTCCTGGTCAGCCTTCGCGTGAACGTATGTTGGCGGATTACCAGCTTGTTCGTGACCGTTTAGGAAACGAGGTGGCACCAGATAATGCGGCGAGGATTATGGTCGAAAAACTATCGGGTAGGCAGGTTTATGAGCTGTCAAATGAACCTGAAAATGAGTTTGTAAGTGAGCAAACTTATGAATAAGTAGACTGCTTGAAACCATGTGTATTAGTAAAGTTATACATTTGTTTTAGTCAAATAAGCCTATCTATTTCGAATTATTTTCACGAACAAAAAGAATTCTTTTCATGAATAAAAATATTTATTGTCGCGTAAATAATTATTTCTTTTCATGAAAATAATTCGTGATGAATAGATAAATAAAAAATAAGGAGAGCTTTTGGCTCTCCTTATTCTTTGTATCTAATAGCTTTATAAGCTAATTAATTCAATCACTTTATCCACAGCTGATCTGATGCTATCTGCATTCTTACCACCAGCCTGAGCGTAGTGTGGCTGACCACCACCGCCACCCTGGATGAGTTTAGCAGCCTCGCGAATAATCTTACCAGCGTTCAGGTCATAATCTTTCACCATGTCATCACTGAGCATGATTGATAAGAGAGGACGATTCTCGTATACAGAGCCGAGTACGCAAACAAGCTTCTCTGGCAATGCTTCACGTACCTTGAAGACGATGTCCTTGGCAGAAGCTGGGTCGATTGGTAGCACGGTTTTTACGACATGCACGCCATTTACGGTCTCAGCATGCTCAACCATGTTCTTTGCAGCACGGCTAACAGCTTGGGCACGGAAACTCTCAAGCTCCTTCTTAATACTGTCGTTCTCTTCAACAAACTTTGTAAGAACTGCTTTGAGGTCCTTCGCATTGTTGAACATTGATTTCAAATCACGCAAAGTATCTTCAAGAGCGTAGATGGCGTTCTCACAAGTTTCACCTGTCATAGCCTCGATGCGGCGTACACCAGCTGCTACACTGCTCTCGCCAACAATCTTAAAGAAGCCGATACGACCTGTTGATGTGGCATGAATACCACCACAGAACTCACAGCTTGGACCGAAGCGAACAACACGAACCTTGTCGCCATACTTCTCACCGAAGAGGGCTACGGCACCCATCTTCTTTGCCTCCTCCATTGGCGTATCACGATGCTCGTCCATTGGATAATCCTTACGAATCATCTCATTGACAAGCTTCTCTACCTGACGAAGTTCTTCATCAGTAATCTTCTGGAAGTGAGAAACATCGAAGCGGAGGGTGTCAGGACTTACGTATGAACCCTTCTGCTCAGCATGCTCACCGAGAACCTGCTTCAAAGCATAGTCGAGAAGGTGAGTTGCGGTGTGGTTGGCAGCTGAAGCATCACGCTTCTCTGTATCAATACAAGCCATGAAGTCTGCCTCAAGGTTCTTTGGTAATTCCTTAACAATGTGTACGCTCTGATTGTTCTCACGCTTGGTATCGATGACATTAATAGTTTCGTCCTCGCTAACAAGTACACCTTGGTCACCTACCTGACCACCCATCTCACCATAGAAAGGAGTATAGTCGAGTACAAGTTCATAGAAACTGTTCTTCTTCTGAGTCACCTTGCGGTAACGGAGGATATGACACTCATATTCTGTGTAGTCGTAACCAACAAACTCCTGTTCGCCTTCACGCAGTACTTCCCAGTCACCATTCTCTACAGCGGCAGCATTGCGCGCACGTGCTTTCTGCTGTTCCATCTCCTCGTTGAACTGCTTCTCGTCAACGGTATATCCGTTCTCTGCGCAGATAAGTTCGGTGAGGTCAAGTGGGAAACCGTAGGTATCGAAGAGGCGGAAAGCCTCCTTACCATCGAGTTGGGTCTGGCCATGTGCCTTCAGCTCGTCCATAGCACCGTTAAGGAGCATGATACCCTTTTCCAATGTGCGAAGGAATGAGTCTTCCTCTTCCTTCATTACGCGACCAATCAGTTCACGCTGTGCGGTAAGTTCTGGATATGCAGTACCCATCTCACGTACCAACACGTTGAGCAACTTATACATGAACGCTTCCTTCTGACCAAGGAAAGTATAAGCGTAACGAACGGCACGGCGAAGGATTCGACGAATAACGTAACCTGCTTTTGCATTGCTTGGTAACTGACCGTCAGCAATAGAGAAGGCAACAGCACGAAGGTGATCGGCTACAACACGCATAGCAATGTCTACCTTCTGCTCTTCATTGATGCCTTCACCATTATCACCCTCAGGGAAGGTGTGGTTATACTTCTTGCCTGAAATCTTCTCAATCTCTGCAATAACTGGTGCAAAGATATCTGTATCGTAGTTAGAGTTCTTGCCCTGCATGAGACGAACGAGACGTTCAAAGCCCATGCCAGTATCGATAACATGCATCTTCAATGGGTCAAGACTGCCGTCAGCCTTACGATTAAACTGCATGAACACAATATTCCAAATTTCAATAACCTGTGGATGATCCTTGTTTACAAGTTCCTCACCAGGCACCTTTGCCTTCTCTTCCTCTGAACGGAAGTCAATATGAATCTCTGAACAAGGACCACAAGGACCTGTGTCACCCATCTCCCAGAAGTTGTCGTGCTTGTTTCCGTTGACGATATGATTCTTTGGGAAATGCTTCTCCCAGTAGCTTGCTGCCTCATCATCACGTGATATTCCCTCTGCCTTATCACCCTCAAAAACCGTTACATAAAGGTCTTTTGGATCAAGGTGGAGTACGTCTACAAGGTATTCGTAGGCGTAATCAATTGCTCCTTCTTTAAAATAGTCACCGAAACTCCAATTACCTAACATCTCAAACATCGTGTGGTGGCTGAGAGCTGCATCACGACCAACCTCTTCCAAGTCATTGTGCTTACCACTAACACGCAGACATTTCTGTGAGTCAGTGCGGCGGCGAGGCTCTGGATCCTTTGTTCCGAGGATAATATCTTTCCACTGGTTCATACCAGCATTAGTGAACATCAGCGTAGGGTCGTCCTTAATAACCATAGGGGCAGACGGTACGATAACGTGTCCCTTCGACTCGAAGAATTTCAAGTAAGAGTCGCGGATTTCGTTTGCTGTCATCATCTTTATTTTATTTTAATTCAATTTTTCTACCTAAAAGTGTTGCAAAGATACTGACTTTTGAGTATTTTTGCAAACAATTAGGCTGCTGAATACGTAAAAACTTCTTTTAGAGGTGGACATAGTCTTCCTATTCAGACCTAAGATTGTGTAAATAATTGATATAAAAGTTACTAAGACATGGCAGAGAATCCACGCAAACTGTATTATTCTATCAAGGAAGTGGCACAGCAGATTAACGTTACGGAGAGTCTGTTGCGATACTGGGAAACTGAGTTTCCACACCTTCGTCCTAAGACGACGGGTAATCGTGTACGCCAATATACGGAGAAGGACATTGAACAAATCAAGGTTATTTACAACCTTGTCAAGGTGCGTGGCTTTAAGATTGCTGCAGCTCGCAAGATGTTGCAGGAGAACAGAAGTGGTGCTGACAAGAGTCAGAAGGTAATGGAAACCCTTTTCTCTGTGCGCGACCAGCTGAAAGAACTTAAGAAGCAGTTAGACGGTTTAGTATAGACGGCATATCAAGGGGAGATGCCTTCGGAGATATGTCACACCAATTAGCAGTCATAGAGAGGATTTTTGTATTCTTATTTCCCCTATTTTATTTTTGTTTTTATTTGCTGTCATTTTTAACATTTTTGATAAATGGTTTATAATAAGTCACTTACAATGCGGTTTGTTGTGAAAGGAGTGACAGCAAGTTTCAGATCCATGTTTAACGGGCAAGTTCTTTGAACTCAAAGAGTAGATTGAATGTCATTTATGCAATGTTATTAATAATCTGCTCAATATAGATAACAAGCTGAATTTCTTTAATTTGACTAACTTCTACTTTGTGGGGAGCAAGCGTGATAGCAAGAAGGCAAGGTTCGGTAGGTCAAAGGGAAAGCAGTCAGATGCGATAATGCAGTCTCCCTTAAAACAAGCAACGGCTATATACGATAAATTGAAATATGCACCATTTAGAAAAATAAAAAATGTAGGACACAGGGTCCATAGCCAAAACTGCTAAAGTGCGATAACAGAAAGATTATATAATGATTAGGTGTTAAACTTGGGTTAATTTTGCGGTGTGAAATAAAAGTGCTGATGGATGCCCCCACCGCACCATCAACACTATAAAAGGATTTAAACAGTGGCTTGCACGAAAGGGTGCAAGCCACAGTTGTTTTATTTATATAATATGGTGGTATTTATTCCAATACCTATAAAGAGTTTTTTGGTAACGGACCTCTATGCGGTATGGCATCGGGGTCAAGTTTGTAAAGTAGAGATTCAGGGAAGAGTAGAGGCATGGCTTGGTCTTTTATCTTAAAGTTCCATGTATCACCTCGCCCACTGGGACGACAGAGTAGTAATTCGAGTGAAATAAACTGTTGCATTATCAGATTATCAAACTCAGCCGTATTGGGGTTGCGGGTATGCTCTATATACGAATATCGGAAATGTTCTTTACCATCAATGATTTGATTGTCAACAGATACCCAAAACGTTTCTTTATGTTTTGTCTTCAATCGGTTGTGCAGTGCCGTGAGCTGCCATTCTACTATGTGATCAGTTGTTACGCCATCATTATGTGCAAGCATTTCGAGCAATTCATTCTGATGAGTAATATCCAGCATAAGCGACTGTTTATTGGGGCGATTAGCCTGTACGGTTATTTGTAATGTTTTTCCTCCATCACGCTCATATCCATATTGTTGTACTATGTCCCTTCCACTTTTGTATTTACTGTTTTTCCAATCGGGTACTTGAGAGAAAAGTCCGTTTTTGTTGGCTGACCGTTGCAAGCGTTTACTTTTCAATTCAATTCCTTTATAGTCGGCATCTTTGCTACTATTCATTGAAATTCCGAGAAGTGTTTCAACGGCTCTTCCTATTCCGGTATCGTCTTGTACTTCTGATTGATACCAATGACCATTGTCATATAGCTGATAGAACTTATTAAGCAAGTCTTGCGACACTTCCATAGACTGCTTGTGCAGTGTTGATAGAATTTCTTTAATGGGATTTCCTGTTGCGCTATTATAGCATTTAGATATATTGGTTTGTGTGACATTAATGATATACAAGCATTCTCCCATATGGAAAAGTGCAAAAATATCATTGGGAGAAGTGTAATTGTGGAGTCTTGAAAACCAAATACGTGGATCGCCCTTCTTAGTCATAGGTCTGTAAAGTGATGCTTTTGCAGAAATGCATTCAGATTCGGTCAGCAAAAAGGCTTCACGATAAACCTTGTTCAGTTGCCCTTGTCCTTGAAGAGCATAATCATGGATACCCTCTTCTTGAAAATAGACACGCATAGGTGCAATAGCATCAAAATACCCTTTATCTAAAGAAGTCCAATAGGTTTGAAAGGTAGTGTAGCTAATGCCTAAGTTTGCAATGAACTTGAAATTTTCCGTCTCGAAAGGCGTAAACGGGCGCATGTGTATCATGTTTATATATTTTTCTGTTGACAGGTTGACCAGTTAATAATGCTCTCAACTTGTTTACCTTTCAACTTAGCTATTTGTCATTTTTTTATTTTATATGTTTCAGGATTTCATTTGCAATTGCTCTTGCCATCAAAGGCGGTACAGCGTTGCCAACCAATGTATATTGAGGTATTTCCTTTTGCCGATTGTTTCCGCCTGTTTGTCGTTTACCTTGAAAGACAAACGAATCGTCAAAGCTCTGTAGGCGAGCCATCTCGCGTACCGTTGTTGGTCGGGATGCTGCATAATGGATAAAATCATCGGGCATAGTGCAAACCGTTGGACTTTGACCTTCAGGGTTAAGTACAGAGTAGTTGCGCTTTTGTGAGTTGAGTCCTTCTTTCTTTAGTTCATCTTTCGCACGGTCATAGTCCTTGTATTTGGCAATAATACTCAACCGCTTGCGCACTTTCTCATTTTGCAAACTTGTTTGATGGTTAAATAATTCCATGTATTTGTATTTATTCGGTTTTTCCAGTTCATCTACGTTCACTACATAGAAGGGAGCTTCATCAAAAGTAAACCGATGTCCCAGTCTACCCATACGCGACCATTCAGAATATAGTAGTCCCCTCTCATCAGGAACACCTTGCAGGGTACGTTTCTTCTTCTCACTTTCGTATGCATCAATGGTCTTAGGTTTACGATAGTTTGTTGCAATGTCACCATTACCTACCATGTCGAGGTCCCAAAGTGCTTCGTAAACCTTTACTTTCTCGTATTCCTTAACTGTAGGGGGGATTTCGGTTATCAATTCTTGGTCGTTACGGCAGCCAATGAATACAACACGTTCGCGATTCTGTGGCACACCATAATTGGCCGCAAGCAACACTATAGGCTCACTGATTTTATACAAATGAACCTCTTCCATCAGCTTATCGAAAATAGTGAGAATATCTTTCTTCCCTTTAATTTTATCACGTATATAGTCGATACACTCATCAAAGGTGTCTGTGAGAATCTCTAACGACTTCTTTAGCAAAATAGCCTCTTGCTTGCAATTCCCCAATCTTGATACCTCATCAATAGCATTGAAAATATTATCAAGGATTTGTCCGTCAGATATAGTTTCAACTATAGAATTATAGTCCTCAGTAAAAGTGTCATTGTCAATGTGTGCAGTCGTCTTAAGCTGAATAATCTGCTGGCGTATTTCCTCTCTCTGCTTCTTCATCTGTAAAAGTAGTAGCCCGTGACGTATCGTGTTGACTGATGTGTTGCTTTTACTGGCACTATAAGATAGGTTTCGTGTAAGAGACTTGAGTTGCTGATTAAGGTTGGTGAAGTACAAATTGCGCAACTTATCCTTATCCGAATCGGCTGTCTCCATATTGATACGCAGACGTAAACATGAAAACAAGGAAGCATCCATATCTTTCTTTAGATGACAATCAAGGAAATTATGAAGCAGACTTATCTTCATGTCATCTACAATAGAACGAATCTCTCGCAAAATACGTTCCTTGATGCGTCCGCCATCCTTTGTCAAGATTCCTTTTACATTTTCCATTACAAAATATTTCGGTCGAAGCGTCTTGATGACCTTTAGATAGTGAAAGAAAAGATCGTCACGTTTATCCAGTTTCTTTCTTCTTCCTGCAAGACTAAATGATTGGCAGCTTGGTCCGCCTGTTATCACGTCAATATCCTGTCGTCCGATTTCTTTTTGCAGATTTGGTAAGAAAGATTCTTCCATAATATCCTGACACATAAACTTTGTGTCAAGTCCAAGCATCTTGTTATATCGCACTCTATGCGTCAGTTCGCAATTCTCATTGATATCGCTGGCTAAACGGAAATCATAATATTTATCCTCTGTATAAGCCTGCATAAAACCTTCACTGAAGCCACCAGCTCCAGCAAACAAATCAAGATACGTAATTTTCTTACGAGTAGATATAAATTCTTTTTTTTGCGACATCAGTCTTACCCCTTTTCTACTATTCTTCCTGCAAAGATAGTAATTTTTATTTGGAAAAATATCTTTTCGCTCTTTCAGCTATCTCCAAAAGTTGTATTTCTCAATTGAACTTACAGGCTATGGTCTCACATTTATTAGTTTTTTTTTTCTGTACTAATACTCTCCAACCTCCATGTATCTATCAGAGGGACAGAAAACTTTACATCTATTTAGAGGAATAAGCGTATTAAAATTATGACTTTAAACCGTCAACACATATTGTGCTAACCATCCGCACGGGACGTGCGGACGATGATCACAATATGTGTTGCATACAAAGCACCAAAGAGCTGGATGCCCTAATAAACTATTGGTGTAACTGTTTTCAAACTTAATTCTGGTATATGAGTATTGCTTTTATGCCATCTCTCTCATCAAAGCGTCAATCGTATTTCTTACTCTGCGCTCTGTTGTTAACATGATAGTGTCCTCATCGGCACCCTCTGCACCCATATAAACGGATGGATTAGAGTAGGTCATGCGACTTGCTTGTGGCTCACGGGCAGAGAAGTGGAAGGCAGGTACGCCTGTTTCTTGGCGTATGCAAGCAATGTTCTTTTCGTTCACACCACATCCAGCCATGATTTTTATGCGACCATTAGCCAACTGGTTTAATCGCTGGAGTTGGGGAATACCCTTCTCGGCAGTGGGTTGCTGTCCCGATGTAAGTACTCTTTCAAAGCCGAGTGCAATGAGCTGTTCCAAGGCTTTCTCTGGTTCGCGGCAGCGGTCAAAGGCACGATGGAAGGTGACACTCATCCCTTTTGCGTGAGACATCAGATATTCATTAGCAGCCAAATCGATATCTCCTTTAGCCGTCAGGCAGCCAAAGACAACGCCATCTACACCTAACTCACGACAAAGATCAATATCCATAGCCATGCGCTGAAGTTCTTGTTCTGTATAAAGGAAGTCGCCTCCACGGTTGCGGATGATAACATGTAGGCGAGTATCAGTCAACACTTCTCTCGCCATCTTTATTTCACCATAGGAAGGTGTTGTGCCACCTTCGGGAATACCCATACAGAGTTCTACACGATTAGCTCCACCTTTCTGTGCTTCTACGCAGCTTTCAACGCTATTAGCACATATCTCTATCTCAAAATCAGTTCGGTTCATGTTGGATTATTTGAGGAGTTAAAGGAGTTAAGGAGTGAAAGGGAGTTAAGACAATACTTTTATATAATGTAATATATCACACTAACAGATAGTGTTGTCTTAACTCCCTTTCACTCCTTAACTCCTCTCCCTCCTTAATTAAAGTTTACTACTTGTCTTCACGAGCTGCTCACCCAATCCGATTGTATATCCTTGAGAAAGGAAGACAATACGATTGAAGGTATCAGCAATGATGAATATTGGCAGCTGTTCAGTATTGCGGAGTTTCATCTCTTTCACTATCTCTTGCTGGATGGTTCCATCCTTATCAATACCGAAGATAGTCTTCGCAGGGAGGTTAGGGAACTCACCCTTCTGTGCTTGGAACTTCTTAGCTTCCACCTCATTCTTGAAGAGTAAGACGAATGGACGACCCCATTTATCGAGTTTATCCTTCATCTTCTCAATATCATGCAAAGCGTGGTTGGTCGGCTCCTGCCCAATACCCAATACGCCGAGAACATAATATCCGCGTCCAGTCTGACTTAGGATAGAAACGCTCTGACCGTCTTTATCAAACAAGTCTTCGCTATTGAAGCTACCAATCACCTTCACACCTTCGCTTTCCTGACGCACATTGAGTGGGAGAGTGGTCGTTTTGCCTGGTTTAATCTGGAAGAAACGGCTGTGCGCAAGTACACTACCATCCGCCATTCGCTGACCAGTCACGAGGATGTAGGTACCCTCATCGAGTGTAGTCCCATTCTTAAAGGTGTTCGACCAAGTAGCTCCTCCACCCATATCTACCTGTCCTTCGTCAAAGTTCATCAGCCATGTCTGTCCGTTAACAATCTTACTAATGCTGAAATGGCTATAATACTTAGGATCATCGAGGAAGCCATCAGGGGTGAATGTCAGTACTAATTTACCAGTCTTAGCAGTCTGCTGAGCTGCTGCATCAAAGTCAACATCCACCCATTTGCCATTCTGCTTATACTGAATCTTCCATGCTACAGGGTCCATACGGGCCTCAATACCAAGACTGCGTGCTACATCTACGAAGAAGATATCACGGCTACGGCTATCGGTAATACGGCTCTCCCATACACTTCTTGGGGTCTGTGGGATTCTCATCGCACGACTATCAGGGTTCATACGGATATTCTTTCTAATCCATTCAACCAACAAAGCTGGGTTCTTACGGAAACTTGCTGCCTCCTTTGCAAAGGCTTTCTCAAAGAATTGTTTGAATGGTGTGAGAATCATTTCACTCTCAACACGTGGAGAGAGTTGGCTGCTCTTAGCCTTCATGTTATCCTCTAAGATATACATTGGCATGTCACGAAGGTCCTTGTCGCTCAAAGTACTGAGCAACTTTAGTGCACGTTCCTGCTGATTAGCATACTTCTCAACAAATGCCTGAATAGTCTTCCAATTTCCACGTGCCTTTATAATATAAGGTGTGGCTGCTGGATAGCGATAATCCTTCATTGATTCTGTAGTCGGGAAGGTGGCAATGTAAGCATGACGGATAGAATCCTCATAGGTCAAACGACGTGTATTCTCATCCCGCTGTGCCTTGGTAACGGCAGGTAATGTAGTATTAGAAGCAGGTGGAACGATGTCGAGATCAGCCTCCTTAGGCATATTTTGCTCGTTATAATCCAGTTTGATGGTGATTGACTTATCCTTTCCAAAGGTAGCTTTAGCAAAGCCAAACTGTCCATCCTTTGATGCCCAGACAATCATATCACCCTTACCAGCAGAGAGGAAGGTTGTTCCATCAGTACCAGTGTACTTAGACACAGCTGTATAGAACTCGGCATAATTATAGATCTTGAAGTCTACCTTTGCGTTGTCAACAGGCTTACCATCCTTGTCGACAATCTTAAAATCAATCTTAGACGTACTGCCATAGTTGTCGATGAGATTAATCTCGGTGAAGTTATTGGTACGTAGCATCACCTCCTCTGGACCCTCATAATCACCGAAAGCACGTGTGTGCATGAGCATTGCACGTGATGCAGGCTCGTTAAACCAAGCAAGGTTGAGTACTGGCTCTGGCTCACAAGCACCTAAGAAATACCATTTACCATCCGCCCAAGCTTCTACCCAAGCATGGTTGTCGTCCGTATGTGCCCATCGAGGAGTATAGACCTGACGAGCAGGAATACCGATAGAACGGAGGGCAGCTACTGTAAAGGTGCTCTCTTCGCCACAGCGTCCGCGACCTGTACGGATAGACTGTAGTGGTGAAGAAGTACGGGCATCAGAAGGTTCGTAGGTAACTCGTTCATGACACCAGTGGTTCACTTCAAGGATAGCATCCTTCATAGGAAGTCCTTTTACACGCTCACTCAGTTCACGATAGAAAATAGCACGAGAACTATCAAGTGGTTCATTGTTCACACGCATTGGCAGAACGAAATGTCTGAAAAGCAATTCAGGGACATCCTTTCCCCATGCCATCGATTTTCTTGTTTGCAAAGCGGTGCGTATGTTTTTAAGGTGATAGGCTGTTGGATAGTCTGTTGCATCGGCAATTGGCATATAAGCATACAAGAAATGTAATGCCTCCTCTTCTTCAGGAGATACCCGAAGTCCCTTTGTGTTATAGAACTTCTTGCCAATAACCTTCATCTTGGCTTGGAATGCGTTTTCTACTTTCTGTCTGAAATTAGGGTCTGTAATAAAGTGCTGTGCATAACTTGAAAGGCTGACAGCAGCAAGAAACAGACTCAATAAGATTCTCTTCATAGATTTGTTTTTAGTTTATGCGACTTTCATCAGCCGCTAATTTGCGTATGCAATATTCGTAAAAAAAAACAATATACGCAAATGTTTTACATAGAAAATGCCTGAAAGCATGGTCAAAGTGATAGGATAGGATGCCTTCTTTTCATGTACTGCCTTTTATTTTTATGAAATAAACTCTTTTCTCTTCACCAAAAGAAATTGTTAACCTTTCCCTTTTAGGTAGAATTTATCAATATCAATGATGATTTTCACACATTATTACAACAACAATGGGAAATAAATAGTATCTTTGTAGAAAATAAGTTTTTAATAACCCTTTACCTTAATATTATTAAAAAAACAATGAGAAAGAAAATGTTTATAGCCTGTGGCTTGCTAAGTTGTGTACTTACACTTCAGGCACAGACGAAAGATGGAGGTATTGATGCACAGATGTTGCAGCAGATTCAGAAGTCTGGATTGACAACATCTGACCGTGCTTTATCGAATGCAATCGCCACAAATTCTATTGATGATCTTGCTCGTAACTTCCGTAATTCTGGTCCTGTAGACACCTACTTTAGCGTGGAGACACCGAAACAGAATATCCAAGATCAGAAAAGTTCGGGTCGTTGTTGGCTCTTTACTGGACTGAATGTTTTGCGTGCTAACTTTGCACGTCGCCATAAGGATACATTGAGAGTGGAATATTCTCACGTTTATCTCTCTTTCTATGACCAGTTAGAGAAAGCAAACTTGATGCTGCAAGGTGTGATAGACAATGCTGGTAAGCCATTAGACGACCCACGTGTGCAGTTTTTCTTTAAGAATCCTATCAGTGATGGTGGTACGTTCTGCGGTGTATCTGACTTGGTTGAGAAGTATGGTGTTGTACCAATGGAAGCTATGCAAGAAACCTATTCAGCAGAAAATACCTCTCGCATGGCAAGGATTGTGTCATCAAAACTACGTGAGTATGGTTTGGAACTGCGTAAGATGGTAGCTGACAAGAAGTCAAAGGCAGCTATCAAGGCACGCAAAACAGAGATGTTGGGTAATATCTATCATATACTCTCACTTTCTTTGGGTGAGCCAGTGAAGACGTTTACCTTTGCTTTCAAGGATAAGAACGGTAAGCAGATTGGTAAGGCTAAGACCTATACACCACAGGAATTCTATAAGGAGACGGTGGGAGGTCCACTCAATGGAACCTTTATTATGGCAATGAACGACCCTCGTCGTCCTTACTATAAGACCTACGAGATAGAGTATGACCGTCATACCTACGATGGTCATAATTGGAAGTACGTGAACCTTCCAATGGAAGATATTGCGAAGATGGCTATTGCTTCGCTGAAAGACTCAACGAAGATGTACACCAGTTATGATGTTGGTAAGCAGCTCGACCGCAAGCGTGGTTATCTTGACTTGGACAACTATGACTATGGAACACTTTTCGGAACAACCTTCCCAATGAACAAGGCAGAGCGTATTGCAACCTTTGACAGTGGGTCTACGCATGCGATGACACTTACAGCAGTAGACTTAGATGAGAATGGTCAGCCAAAGAAATGGAAGGTAGAGAACTCTTGGAGTGCCTCTTATGGTCAGAATGGTTACTTGATTATGAGTAATCCTTGGTTCAATGAATACACCTTCCGTCTGGTTGTTGATAATAAGTACGTACCAGAGAATATCATGAAGGCTGCTCAGCAGAAGCCAATTATGGTTGTTCCTGAGGACCCATTGTTCCAAGAGGATATGTAAAGACCTCCCCCAACCCCTCCAAAGGAGGGGAGAAAGGGTAGGCTGGTGTCGATAGATTCCTTACAAAAATATTGATTTTAAGTTTTATAGGAAACCTTGGAATGCTATTTTAGCTATGCAGGCTATATATAAAAGAAAGCAGGGATAGGCGGCTTCGTCTATCCCTGCTTTCTTTATCTTTTAGGATTCTTCCGAATTATGAAGTGATAGTTTAAACCTATTATATAATAAGATACACAGAGCAACTCTAAGTTTCTTGCTGCAAACTTAGAGCCTTGCTGTGTGATATTTCTTAAGATTCTAAACGTAGGATGCAACCCTTATCACTCCAAACCCCTTTATGTTTGTCCGTTTTTTTCACATATCGATTTTGTAAAGACCACCAAATGGCTCGCAATTAACGCCCAATTGGCTTGCAAAAGGTGCCCTTTTGAGGTCTTACTAACGCCCTTTTGGAACCTTATTAAGCACCTTTTAAAATCTCTTTTTACAACTATTTGATAACAAGTAACTTACAGAGGCGATAAAGCAGCTCGCTTTTAAGGCATTTCTCTACCTTTTCTTTGAATATTTTGTCAATATATTTCTTAATCTTGCAGTGTTGAACCTCACACAGAAGCATGGGGTTGACGGAGGTTTTATTTAGCGTTTATAACCTTTATTCTGTTTCAGTTTTTCGTTGAGGTCTAATGCACGTGATGGAATAGGGAAGACGATAGTATGACGGTCGGCTTCTGTTGCGGGTGCAGTATGAAGGTCGTAGGACTGGTGGAAACGATTGAAACGGATGAGGTCATTACGACGCCAGCCCTCCCACATTAGTTCCATCAGGCGTTCAGCAAGAATGTTATCTAATGTAGCAGTTCTATTTCCCATACCACTACGGCTGCGAATGAGGTTCAGTTCAGTATTACCATTCTCTCCGTTGCGTACTGCAGCTTCAGCCTTCATTAGCAATACATCGGCATAACGGAAGAGAACAATGTCGTTGTCTGGGCTTTTACCATCGTTAAAGGCGTTGCGGTCCACCTCATATTTAGCCATTCTTGCTCCTGCCGTCTTGATATATGGGCTGTTGGTGAGATTTAACTCTACAGCAAGTGGCATATAAACAAGTGGTTTGCCACTTTCTAAATATATGATATTTCCATCTACTCGAACAGTGTCAGAGTAGAGGTTATAAGCATATCGCTTGTCAACATTTTTAGTACCATAGCCGAAAGTCTTCACTGTTGAAATAGTTGCACAGGCTCCATTCTCAGAGCCTGTACCGAAGGCACCGCCATGTGAGTAGTGACGAGAGCGGAAGAGATACTGGAATTGGCTCTTGTAAAGGTGTTTGTCGAGTGGGATAGTAAAGATATTCTCTGGTGAATTCTCGTTGTTAACAGAGAAGTTGCTGAGATAATCGGCTGCTAAGGTAAAGCCATCAGCAGTCAACTCATCGCAGTAATATTTGCAGGCTTGCCATATATTCATCTGCTGACCATTGATGGTAAAGTAGGTTTGCTTACCATTAGGTTGTTGATTATCTGTCCAATCAGCATCAGAATAAACCTCACCATTCAGCATTAACTTAGCAAGAAGGAAGTTGGCTACAGAACGTGTTACACGTCCATAGTTCTTGCCAAGAAGGTTACTATGACCTGTAGGAAGCAGTGGGGTGACTTCTTGTAGTTCTTTTACAATAAACCGATATACCTCAGGGCGACTTGCTTGATCTGCGTTTTCAGTACTTTCGCCAGCCGTAGTTACTAATGGTATATTTCCAAACATATCCATAAGGTAATAGTAGTATAAGGCACGGATAGCCCTAACCTCAGCCCTATAAGCCTTGTATTGCTCATCTGTAAGCAGTTGTTTATGTTTGTCGATGGTTGTAAGTGCATCATTACTGAATACAATTACTTTATAGAGATATTTCCATGTATCGTAGAGCGGTTTGCTGTCTTCTGCCCAGTTATGAGTATATAAATCAGCCCAAAAGCCTCCATCATACCAGTCTCCACCACGGACAGGTATGATTGCTTCATCGGTAGTGAACGTATTATAATCATATACACCACGATAAGTACCTTGTAATCCCTCACTGTCTTTATCACTTCCTATGTAGTTATACAAGGTAGCGACGGCATTGACATATACATCTCTATCTGTCGTGTAGGTATGTTGTTCATCGAGGCTATCTTTGCTATTCTCGTCCAGACAACCAGTCAATGTGAGGAAAGTTAGAAAAAAGAGTGGGCGAAGTAAGTATTTCATACTTGACAGTTGTTTATGTTGTGTTAAATTGCTTAGAACTTAATACTCACACCGATAGAGTAAGTGCGATAAGGAGGATAGGTACGTTTGTCATCAATACCTAAAGTGTTATCTACTACATAACTATTGATAATCGGTGTTAAGCCACTATAACTTGTTATTGTTGCAAGGTTATTGATGCTAAAAGACACACGTAGTGAACTGATATATTTGTTTTTAACAGGCGTATTCCAACCTATCGTAAGATAATCAAAGTTTAGATAATCACCTTTTTCCAACCAATAATCCGTCACATTCTGGTCAACAATATTCCGTGCTGGAGCTTCTGCAAGGACATTATAGTCTGGGAAGTTTGACATGTTCAGGAAAGAAAGAGTTGTTCCGTTAAATATCTTATGTCCGAAAGCACCATTCATCTGTAAGGAAATGTCGAATGCTTTGTATCTGAAACTTATATTAGAACCCAATGTCATCTTAGGTGTTGCTTGTCCTGCGATATATCGGTCACCATGGTCGCTGAGGTCGATTACATTGTCATTGTTCAAATCAGCAATGTCGTATTTGTTGTGTCCATGTCCGTTGTCAACGATTCCTTTGCAGTGAGGAAGATAGAAAACGCCTAAGGGTTGACCTACAATCTGATAGATAATATCATTATATCCACCATGGAAACCTGCGCCATTCATACCACCGATAGGGGTTATTTCTGACGCTGTCATCTGTCTTCCATTATGTTTACCATTGAGAGAAAGGAGTTTATTCTTTTGCCATGCCATATTGACATTGACATTGAGTTCCATGTCTTTCTTTGATATAGGAACGACGCCAATACCCAACTCAAAACCACTGTTAGACATAGAACCGATATTTGCCAATAGCTTGTCGAAGGCGAAAGTTGGCACAGGTACGTCATATTCGTAAAGCATATCGGTAGTCTTGGAATAGTAATACTCTGCTGTAAGGAGCAGACGATTGTTGAACAATCCAAGATCTGTACCAATATTAAAGGTGCTGCGCGTCTCCCAACGTAGGTCAGGGTTACTATTGCGTAAGGTACCCATAGTGACTGTTGGTGTACCATTGTACGAGATTAAACCTACTGGGATATATTGCCTTAAGGTCAAATAAGAACTGATTCCACCAAGGTTTCCAGACCTACCATAACCGGTTCGAAGGTTCAGAAGACTAATGCTCTTATTGTTGCGTAGGAAACTTTCTTTCTTCATATCCCAAGTTGCTGAGATAGAAGGGAAGATGCCCCATGTATGGTCTTTGCCAACCATTGACGAACCATCTGCACGTGTTGTCAGATTAAGTGTGTATCGGTCGAGTAGTGTGTAGGTAAGTGTACCCATAAAAGAGGTAAGACTTGGGTCAGCATAACTACTACCCGTTCCTCCATAAGGACGGTCAGAAGCAGCCCCAAGATTGTCATAACCAAAGTAATTGTTGGTTAATCCCTTTACTTGTGTCCAAAAAGCTGCTATCTTTTTCTTCTGATATTCAGCAAGAATGGTGGCAGATAAATTGTTAATCCCCCAACGATATTTCCAATTAAGAGAGATGTTACCTAACATATCTTCGGTCTTTCGTTCTCCTCTATATGCTAATCCTTGCGCCCATACCCATGTCGGAGCAAATCGTCCGTTCTCCGTTGAGGTGTAAGAATAGGAACCTAAGGCTGCTAACTGAAGGTTATGTGTTAGCTGTAAGGACAACTGCAGATGTGAGTTGAACGTAAGATTCTTTTCATCGTTACGCTCAAACAGCAATGGTTCTGTCGGTCCTATCTGTGATGCATTGCCATTCCTCTGCCATCCATTTCCTGTTTTGTGGAATGGGAGTGTTGGATTCATTGCAGCAGTAGAGTAGGAAAGTGCTTGGATATCAAATATCTTTTCATCTTGTTGAGATGAACCGAAGGCACCAAAGTCTATCTTTAGTCTCTCGTCAAAGGCAAGCTGTGAGATGTCTAACTTAGCCACGAAGTTATTGTAATCCTTGTTTTTAATAACCGTTTGTCCACGTACATAGCCTAATGAGGCACGATAGTTAGACTTCTCACTGCCTCCACTAAAAGCCACGTGGTGTGAGTTTACGAAACCTGTTCGTACGATTTCTTTCTGAAAGTTAGTGTCATAACCTTTGTCAACATAGTCTAATCCCAATGCTTTTGCAGCACTAACATACTCCGTAGCATTGAGCATTCGAAGTCGTTTGTATACAACGTCGAATCCAGCAGTTCCGTCATAGTAAATCTGGAACTTACTACCATTGCCACGCTTTGTCTTTACTTCGATAACACCCGATGCTCCTCGTGAACCATACTTAGACGTTTCTGAAGCATTCTTGAGGATAGTAAAGCTTTCGATATCAGCAGGATAAATGGTGGATAGGGTAGATAAATCAGAAGAAACACCATCTATAAGGACCAGAGGGTCATTACCACCAGTAAGCGATGTCGTGCCACGAACACGCACACTGGTCAACATTGCCATACGATCCTGCCCATTCGTAACGACATTTACACCAACGGCTTGTCCAGAAAGGGCATTAATGGCTGAGTTTACCAAACCTTTATTCATCTGTTTCTTACCTATCTTTGCCATTGAACCGACGATAGGTAGGGTATCACTCTTGAGGAATAACGGCTGCTTTTGCTTTTTAGTAATGGCTTTATGTCTTCTTTGCGCATTTGCAATATTTGTAGAGCCAATTAGTAAAAGGCAGCAAACAAGTGAATGGGTTAGGAAGTGTTGTCTGGCCATATAAGGAATACAATAAATGTTATTTATACTGTTTATCTAAGCAAATATACATATTTTTCGTGACATAAGTCGATGATTACAGGTTTTTTTGCTAATTTTGTTGTGTTATCCTTTTATATACTCTTGTGTGAGTTAAGGATTTTAAAGAAAGAAACCTAAATTATTATCAATATGGATAAGCTTTTTCTAACGGCTTTGTTGATGGGCATGTCTGTGTCTGGTATTCATGCACAGAAAGCCGCTATTGAGCCAACTTTCAGCGAATGGCATGACCTTCAGGTGAATGCTGTCAATCGTTTTGCAACGCATACAGACTTCTTTGCGTTTGCACCATTTGAAAATCTGCGTGGAACAAAGTTTGATATGAAGAAGTCGGCTAATTACCTTTCACTTGATGGGGACTGGAAATTTAATTGGGTTGAGAATGCTGATCAACGTCCAACAGATTTCTTCCGTACCGATTTCGATGACTCGCAGTGGAAGACATTCCCTGTTCCTGGTATCTGGGAGGTGAATGGTTATGGCGACCCTGTCTATGTGAACATAGGTTTTGCATGGCGTGGTAACTTCAAGAATAACCCTCCTGAGGTTCCTATCAAGGAAAACCACGTAGGCTCTTACCGTCGTACTATCCGCATACCAGACAACTGGGACGGCAAACAAGTTATTGCTCATTTCGGTTCTGTGACATCTTGTGTATATCTATGGGTGAACGGTAAGTTCGTTGGCTATAGTGAAGACTCTAAGATTGGACCAGAGTTTGACGTGACGAAGTACCTCAAGAAGGGGGATAATCAGATTGCCTTCCAGGTGTTCCGTTGGTCAGATGGCAGCTATTGTGAGGACCAAGACTTCTGGCGTCTCAGTGGTGTTGCTCGCGATAGTTATCTCTATGCGCGTGATGCAAAGCAGCATTTGAAGGATATTCGTGTAACTCCTGACCTCGTAAATGATTACAAGGACGGTACGCTTAGCGTCAATCTCCAGTTGGCAGGTGGCACAAAAGCTTTCTTAGTCTTGGAGGATGCAGACAATAACCTTGCTGCAAAGACAGTCGTTACGGCAGACAAGGCTGGACAGGCTACGGCTTTTATGGAACTCAGAAACCCAGAGAAGTGGACTGCTGAAACTCCTTATCTCTACAATCTCTATGTTTATGTAGAGGATGCCAAGACTATTGAGACTATCCCGCTCAAAGTTGGTTTCCGTAAGGTTGAAATCAAGAACTCGCAAGTGTTGGTCAATGGTCAGCCTGTTCTCTTCAAGGGAGCTAACCGTCATGAGATGGATCCAGATGGTGGTTACGTTGTGACACGTGAGCGTATGATTCAGGATATCAAACTGATGAAACGTTTGAATGTCAATGCAGTGCGTACTTGTCACTATCCTGACGATCCTATTTGGTATGACCTATGCGACGAGTATGGACTCTATGTGGTTGCGGAGGCTAACCAAGAAAGCCACGGTTTTGGCTATAATAAGGATGCAGTATCGGGTAGTCCGCTTTTTGCTAAGCAGATTATGGAGCGTAATCAGCATAATGTCGGAACGAAGTTCAATCATCCAAGTATTATTTTCTGGAGTCTTGGTAACGAGACTTGCTACAGCAAGAACTTCGATGATGCATATGATTGGATTAAGTCGCAAGACCAAAGCCGTCCTGTACAGTATGAGCGTGCAGAGTTGAATGGCTATGCTACGGATATTTTCTGCCCAATGTACTATTCTCCAAAAGCTTGTGAGGATTACTCAAAGAACACTCAATACACTCGTCCACTTATCCAATGCGAGTATAACCATACGATGGGTAACTCTGGTGGTAACTTGAAGGAGTACTGGGACCTTGTTCGTAAGTATCCTAAGTTCCAAGGTGGATTTGATTGGGACTTTGTAGATCAGGGCTTACACCGCAATCCTAAGTTTGATGCTTCTCGTAGGTTGGAAGACTATGAGCGTGCTGCTGATGCGGTTGATGTGAAGACGGAATACACATACGGTGGTGACTATAATAAGACTGACCCATCAGACAACAACTTCAACTGCAATGGTATGATTGGTCCTGACCGTCAGTTGAATCCACATGCTTATGAGGTTGCCTATGAATATCAGAATATCTGGGCTCGACCAGTTGACCTCAAGCAGGGCAAGATAGCTGTTCACAACGAATACTTCTTCCGTGATCTTAGCAATTATCGTATGGAATGGAGCCTTGTTAATGAGGGTAAGGTTGTTGAGAAGGGTGCGATTGAAGAACTGAATGTTGCACCACAGCAGACAGTTGAATACACATTGCCAATAGCTGGTAAGGAGTTTGATGGTGAAGTTCTCTTGAATATCGACTTTAAGTTGAAGACTGCTGAGCCATTGATGGCAGCTGGTCAGACTGTAGCAGAAATGCAGATGGAGGTACAGCCTTGGCAGCCAATGCCAAAGATGGAGCCTGTTGTAAAGAATAAGGTGAAGGTAACTGACAATGTAAAAGAAGGTATTGTACGCTTTACAGGCAACAACTTCGATCTTGTATTCGATCGCAAGACAGGTTTCCTCAGTAGTTATCAGGTTGATGGTCGTAACTTCTTGGGCGAAGGTGGTAGCTTGAAACCTAACTTCTGGCGTGCTATGACAGACAATGATATGGGTACTAACTTCCAAAATCGCCTGTCTGTATGGAAGAATCCTACCATGACATTGAAGTCATTAGAGGTTGATAAAAAGATGAATCGCCTCACAGCAGAATATGATTTGCCACAGGTAGGTGGGCAGTTGTGCCTTGTTTACCATGTTGCAAGTGATGGTGCGCTCCATGTAAGTATGGATATGGAAATGAAGGAGGGCAGCAAGGCTCCTCAACTTCCACGTTTCGGAATGTTGATGCAGTTACCTTATAATATGGATAAGTCAGTGTTCTACGGTCGTGGACCTATCGAGAACTATGCCGATCGTAAGCTTTCACAGCGCATCGGATGCTATGAGCAGACTGCTGACAAGCAGTTCTTCCCTTACATTCGTCCACAGGAAACAGGTACGAAGAGCGACATTCGCTGGTGGCAGCAGACTGACAACAGCGGTCGTGGATTCCGAGTATTGTTTGATGAGGCTGCATTCTCTGCCAGCGCATTGCACTATAACATTTCCGACCTTGATGAGGGAAGTGAGAAGCATCAGCGTCACAGTTATCAGGTTCCATTGTCTAAGTACACTAACCTCACGTTGGATGCCACAATGATGGGTGTGGGTGGTATTGATAGTTGGGGTTCAGAACCTCTGAAGAAGTATCAGTTGCCAGCTGAAAACCGAGCTATGCACTTCTGGATTGTACCAGTGTTCTAAGATTATAGGCACAAACTATAAGATAAAAAACGCCTTTGCAGAACTCCTGCAAAGGCGTTTTTTGTAATTCTTCCGTTAAATTTGTGGATGCTTTCTGTATAGTTTTAGCGGAAGAACCAAAGTCTCTCTGATACATAAAACCTTTTCATTCTAATACTTCGAAGATGAATGAGGGTTTGAAAAATCATTACACAATCTCGGATAAAACTTCTATGAATAACGGTAAAACCATGTGAAAAAAGTAGGTTTGCAACCAACATAAAATCAGTTGGTTATAAAGAGGTATAATAAAAGGTACTTAATTGGACTTCAAAAGGGCGTTAGTAAGGGTCTTAAAGGGCACCTTTTGCAAGCCAATTAGGCGTCTTTAAGAAGCTAAAAGAGCATGTATTAGTTTTGAGTTGTGTGAAAATAGTTTGCAAATATAGGTTTGTTTGTTTCTTATCTTAGGAGTTTCATCTTCTCAATCATCGTTGTATAAACCTCTTTAGATACTTGTCTGCCACGCAAAGAGCGAACTCGTGGCATGCTGTGGAAGTATTCGTCTTGTGATTGATACCATGCGTAATGAGCAATCTCTCGGGTACGAGCAAGGGAAATTGCCAGTTTTCCAGCGGCAGAGGGATTGACAGAAGAAAGGAAATACTTACCATCTTTCATTTCTAAAGCTAATATGAGATAATCTTTAGGCTGTAGTGTCGTACGAGGTTGGAGATTACGTGTGCGTACGGAGATTGTGATGTGTCTGCCAAAGGTACGGTTAATCTTGTCCATCATACTACGAAATACAATGCCGTGTGATGATGTGTCTTTCAGTCCTGTATAGGCAATAGAGTAGTGTATCATCTCGTGGATGAGCACATCGTCTATCTGTTCTGTTGTCAGTTTATAATAGTTAGAAATGGAAATACTAAAGTCATAAAACTTTGTACGCCCCCAACTCATCTTTCTTTTACATGCCATCTGTCCTAAACGAGTCTTAGCACGCGACCACTTCAGCTTTGGTAGGGGTAGTTTACCGTCAAAGATGATGTTGTTATAATGTTCAAAAGCTTGTCGAAGATAATCTACTGTGAGTTCTGCGTTCATTGTCGGAATAGGGCAAGATTATAAACAACATAGGGACAGACGGCCCCGTCTGTCCCTACACGTCTGTTATTTCTTTTTTTATTATAGTTTAATAGAAGAATGTCAATGTGTAGAGATACACGACAGCGGCTGGTATTGCTAAGAGTGATGAGTCAAAGCGGTCGAGCATACCACCATGTCCTGGCAGTATATTACCGCTATCCTTGACACCGAGTGTACGCTTGAGAAGACTCTCTACAAGGTCGCCCCATGTTCCGAAGACCACTACGACGAGTCCGAGACCTACCCATGCAGGAATGCTCAGCATGTGAGGTGTAGCACCGATGTTTGCAAAGTAGCCGATGACACCCGCTACAATCAGAACAAGAATACCGCCACCAATGCTTCCTTCCCAACTCTTCTTAGGACTGATACGTGGGAAGAGCTTATGCTTGCCGAGGAGTGAACCGCAGAGATAAGCACCTGTATCATTTGTCCAAAGGAAGATGAAGATACTCAATGGAAGAAGGGAATCAAAGTTTACCTGTCCCATCTCACCCTGCTGGAAAGCTAATACGTTAATCATTGAGAAAGGCAATGCGATATACATCTGTCCTAACATCGTGTATGCCCAGCTGTTGATAGGGTTCTCATTCTTCAGATACAGTTCTGAAACCAACAGGTAGAGAATTGTCAGAATGTAGGGTACAAAGATAACGAAGCCCTCAACTGGTGTCAAACGTAGTCCTGCAACCGATAGGAAGAAATAGACTCCCGCTATGGTTGAGATAAAGCGGTTTACCCTTACTCCTTTGATATTGTTCACCAATCCTGTGTATTCCCAAATGGAAAGACCCGTGATGAGTGCGAAAAGAGCAATCAGTGCGTGAGGGTGAAGGATACCCAACACCATCACGGTGACGAAGAATACGCCTGTAACGGCTCTGACAATCAGGTTCTTTAGTTTATCACTCATAACTGTATGTTTGTTTATAAATCACTTGCGTTGTCGTTACCTTCTTTTGCGATTCTTGCTTCGTGCTCTGCTTGTGCCTGCTTAACCTCCTCTGGCATGTCTTCTAATTTAGGCTGAGACTTCTCTTCCTGCTCAAGCAATTCCTGTGTACGGCTTACCCAAGGACGCTTTCCGAAGATTTCCTCAACGTCTTCTGCCATGATTACCTCACGTTCAATGAGAATCTGTGCCAAACGGTTATGACCCTCTTTGTGCTCTGTCAGAATCTGTTTTGCACGCTCATACTGTCCGTTAATCATCTTTAGTACCTCCTCATCGATGGTCTTAGCCGTCGTGTCAGAGTATGGCTTCTGGAAGTTATATTCATCATTGTTATAATAACAGATGTTTGGCAACTTGTCACTCATACCTGCATAGGCTATCATACCGTATGCACTCTTGGTCGCACGTTCGAGGTCATTCATTGCACCTGTTGAGATATGACCAGTGAAGAGTTCCTCTGCAGCACGTCCACCGAGCAATGAACACATCTCGTCAAGCATCTGTTCTTTTGTTGTGATAGGACGCTCTTCTGGCAGATACCATGCTGCACCGAGTGCCTGACCACGTGGTACGATACTCACCTTTACCAATGGGTTGGCATGCTCACAGAACCAACTAATGGTTGCGTGACCTGCTTCGTGAAGGGCAATAGTGCGCTTCTCGTCAGCTGTCATAATCTTTGTCTTCTTCTCTAAGCCGCCGATGATACGGTCTACAGCGTCTAAGAAGTCTTGCTTTGTTACCTCTGTGCTGTCGTGACGGGCTGCAATCAGGGCAGCTTCGTTACATACATTGGCAATATCAGCACCTGAGAAACCTGGCGTCTGACGTGCAAGGAGGTCGATATCAAGATTCTTCTCTAACTTCAAATTGCGCATATGAACGAGGAAGATCTCCTTACGTTCTGGCAAGTCTGGTAGGTCAACGTGTATCTGACGGTCGAATCGTCCGGCACGAAGGAGTGCCTTATCGAGCATGTCAACACGGTTCGTTGCTGCAAGAACGATAACGCCTGAGTTCGTTCCGAAGCCGTCCATCTCGGTCAGAAGGGCGTTGAGTGTGTTCTCACGCTCATCGTTTCCGCCCATAGCTGGGTTCTTTGAGCGAGCACGTCCAACGGCATCAATCTCGTCAATAAAGATGATACAAGGTGACTTCTCTTTAGCCTGATGGAATACATCACGCACTCGGCTCGCACCAACTCCGACGAACATTTCAACGAAGTCTGAGCCACTCATAGAGAAGAATGGTACACCAGCCTCACCTGCAACAGCCTTAGCTAAGAGGGTCTTACCTGTTCCCGGAGGACCAACAAGCAGTGCACCCTTAGGGATTTTACCACCTAAATCGGTATATTTCTTAGGATTCTTCAAGAACTCAACAATCTCTTGTACCTCCTGTTTTGCACCTGTCTGACCAGCAACATCCTTGAAGGTGATACCCATTTCGTTGGCTTTCTCATAGAGTTTTGCCTTAGATTTTCCAACGCTGAATACTCCACCACCTCCGCTGGCACCTCCGCCCATACGGCGCATGAGGAAGTACCAGATACCAAAGAAGAATATCCATGGTGCAATAGAGCCAAGAATATCGAGAATCGTGTTGCTTGTTTTGTTCTCATAACTATAGCTTACGATTTTCTTTTGAGCTACAGCTTGATCGAGGAAGGTTTCTACCTTATCAACCGAACCAATCTCCACGGTAACATAAGGGGCTGTACCCACTTCTTGTGTACCCTTCTTAAAGATGTCACGGATATGGTTTGGGCTTACATACATGCGTAGGGTATTGTCATTCCGATTGACAATTACCTTTGTTGCATAGCCTTTAGCAACGTATTGTTTGAACGTGGTATAGTCCTTGTCTATACCTGCACTTGACGGGAAAAGCCCATTCCCCCCAGCAAAGAATACTACTCCGAGGGCAATAATAACGAATATGTAGAGCCAATTCATATTGAATTTTGGCATATTCGGCTTGTTCTTTGGATTTGAATTGTCCATTTTGAAGTCTGATTTTTTATATAAAAAGGCGATTACCAGGTTACTTTATCAGTCTAAATCTGGCAGAGTGGTCAACTTGGCGTCCTCCCAAAGGTGTTCTATGTCATAGAATTCACGTGTCTCTGGGGTGAAGATGTGGACGATAACGTCCGCATAATCAATCGCCACCCACTGTGCATTACCAAGTCCTACGCAGTTGATAGGCTTCTCACCAATCGTTTCGCGAACATAATCGCTCACTGATCCGGCAATAGCTTCTACCTGTTGTGTGGAGTTACCCTGGCATATAACGAAATAGCGGCAGATAGTACCATCGATCTCTGATAGGTCTGCAATAACTATGCCATGTCCCTTTTTATCTTGAATTCCCTTTGTAATTAATTCTACTAAATTCTTTGTCTTATCCATTAAATCACATTATAATATACGAGATGCAAAGGTAGCGCAAAAGGAATGAAGCACAAAATAAATTTCATTTTATTTAGCAATTTGTTCCTGTTGGGCTTATTTGGGCTATTTAGCAACGAAAAACTGTCTTTGAGAATATTTTTATCTCTTTTCATGAAAAAAGTTGGTAGAAGTTTTGGTAGTTCAAGAAAAAGTGCTAACTTTGCACTCGCAATTCGGAAATGAGTTGTAAAGTCAATGGGATATGGTGTAATGGTAACACTACAGATTCTGGTCCTGTCATTCCTGGTTCGAGTCCGGGTATCCCAACAAGGTGAGAGAGTTGAGTTTTCAACTCTCTTTTTTTGTTTCATTCAATAGCTTAAATATTTACCTGATAGAGTATGAAGAAGTTATTTACAGCCATTTTGGCAGCATTGGGAATAGGTATGGGTGCATGTGCGCAGAATCCTTATACGGATGTAGATGTTAATCGTTTTGAGCAGATTATTAAGTCTGACTCTGTTCAGTTGGTGGATGTTCGTAAACTTGATGAGTTTAAAGAAGGGCATATTCCAGGTGCAATACATATTGATGTGTTGACGCCTTCTTTCCTTTCTAATGCTCTTGCTAAGCTTGATAAGAAACGTCCTTGTGCCGTTTATTGTCGTTCTGGTAAGCGTTCTGCTATAGCAGCGACTCTTCTTGCCAAAGAAGGATACACCGTTACCAACCTTTTAGGTGGTATCATTGCATGGACTGAGGCAAAGAAGAAGACAGTAAAGGAATAAATAAGTCAGCTTTTAGGTTCTTCCGTTAAATCCAAATCGGTCAGTAGAGGCTAAACATATTTTGTTTTATTATCGAGCAGATTGTTTGGCTTTGTAACGCAGGTGTAGCGGGCTACGTCAAGTTACAAAGACTGATATTATAGATGTTTGTAAACTATTTTCATGTGTATCGAAGGCAATACATGGTCTTTTGGCTTCTAAAAGACGCCTAATTGACTTGTAAAAGATGCTTTTTTGGAGTCTAACTAGCGCCCTTTTGAAGTCCAATTAAGCATCTTTTCTTATACTGCTTTGTAACTATCTGATTTTATGTTGACTACAAACTTACATTTTACATGTATAATCACCATTATTTATTGGTATTTTATTTGAAAGTATGTAATGATTTTTCGAAATACTATATGTCGGGTTTCATAAGTATAAAAATTATGGCTTTGCGATAAAAACAAAATATATTTAGTTTCTAATGACTGATTTGAGGTTAACGGATGAACTTACTTTTAGGGCATGTTTTATGGTTGACAGGTACTCTTTCTATCTCTCTCTCTTGGGAAATTCGTATCTGTTACGAATTCTTTTTACGAAAATAATTCGACAATAAAACTTTGTTGTGAGAGAAATAATTGCATTGTAGATGATAAGAAAAGGGGCAATTCTGCAAAGAATTGCCCCTTTTCTTGGTTCTATTTCCTTCAATCTACCCTTGTATTATTATGAAACTGAATAGATAAGAATGTCCTTTTTATTTGTTTTCAGCATCGATAGCCTTAATCTTCTGCTTCACTTCATCCATATCATCTTTGAGTTTCTGGATGCGACGGTTCATTTCGTCAATAAGGGTGTTGCCCTTCTTTGAACTGATGTTGAGGAAACCGAGATTGTTCTCGTAAGTGTTTACCTCCTGCTTTAACTGCTCAAAGCGACGGAGCAGACGACCACGCTCGTTGTCGAGTGCATCAACGCCGCGGTCAGCAACCTTCTTGAGGTTATTGCGGAAATTGTCAACTCGTTTACGTGCTGCAGAGATATGGAGGTCTTTATAAATCTTATCCAATACCTCGTGGTAGTCCTTGTAGAGTTTATCTTTCTCTTTATAAGGAACGTGCCCCACCTTATTATATTGCTCAGTCAGTTTCTGTACCTTCTCTTGTAAGTTCTCACCTGTCTGTTCAACAAGCTCTTTCAACTGGCTGATGATATCACGTTTCTTGTTTAAGTTCTCATGTTCCTCATTGCGAGAGTCAGCGTGAACAGCGTTGCGGGCCTCGAAGAAACGGTTGCAAGCAGCAAGGAAATCATTCCACAACTGGTCGCCAATCTTCTTAGGAACCATTCCGATGGTCTTCCACTCTTTCTGTAAAGCGATGAGCTTATCTGATGTAGCCTTCCAATCGGTAGACTCACTCAATGCTTGAGCCTTTTCAACAAGTGCCTTTTTCTTTTCTGTATTCTCAGCAAACTGCTCTTTTAATTGCTTGAAGAATTCGCCTTTACGACCAAAGAAGTCGTCACATGCTGCACGGAAACGTTCAAAAATCTTCACGTTCATCTTCTGTGGAGCAAAGCCAATGGTCTTCCATTCCTGCTGGATAGCAATGATTTCCTTAGTGCGCTTCTCCCAATCAGCAGAAGATTTGTTCTCTTGTTTTGCAAGTTCTTCAGCCTTTTCGCAGAGTGCAGTCTTCTTTGTCAGATTCTCTTCTTCGCGTGTTCGGAGTGTTTCGAAGTGCTGTTGGTGACGCTTGTTGATAACAGTGCTGGCAGCTTTAAAGCGTGTCCAAATCTGCTCGCGAAGTTCCTTAGCAACAGGACCTGTCTCACGATATTCCTGATGAAGTTCCTGTAACTGGTGGAATGCACTGATAACATCTGTTTCTTCCGCCAACTTCTCAGCTGCTTCACAGAGTTTAGTCTTCTTCTCAAGATTCTTCTTGAAGTCGTATTCGCGTGCCTCACGGTTGAGGTTTAACAAGTCATAGAACTGCTCAACATAGAGTTGATAGTTGCGCCAAAGTTCGTTAGCCTTCTCAGCAGGAACCATCTTGATTTCTTTCCACTCGTGCTGAAGCTTCTTGAACTGGTCAAAGTTCTTGTTAGCCTCTTCAGGAGTAGTAGCCATCGCCTTAATCTGTTCGATGATAGCTTCTTTCTTCTTGAGGTTCTGCTGCTTCTCCTCTTCAAGTGCGAGGAAAGCCTTTTGGCGTTTTTCCTTGATGATGGTCATCTCTGCCTTGAAGATTTCTTCATCCTCATCAGGCAATACTTGGTATTTCTCTGGGTCACCGCCATTCTCGAGATAAGCTTTCTGCTGTGCTTCGCGTTCAACAAAATGCAACTTGTAGAATACCGTTTTCAGGTGCTCTACTTCAGCTTTCTCTGGTGTTTCATTACTGTCAACGATAGCTTTCAGGCGCTCAATAATCTCCTTTTTTGAACTATAAGTCTTAGTAGCGGGATTTTCCTTCTCGCTCTCTGACTTCGTTTCAACTGGTTGATTGAGGTTTTCTTCTACAGCATCAGTATTAACATTCTGCACTTCGGAATTCTCCGTTGTAGCATTGGCTGCAACTTCTTCAGACAGCTTAACTTCTTCTGTACCCTGATTCAGGGCATTTTCTTGAGAGTCCATCATTTCACTTTTTGTTTGTGATTTGGGTTTTTCCACATTTAAGGTTTCAGACCATTGCAAAGATGCACGGTAGTCTTCTACCACTAATATATCAACTGCAAACTTAGATAAAAAGTTTGAAAGTACCTAATTTTAAGTTGATTTTTTTTAATTTCTCTCTTCTAAAGCAGGCGTTTACGGCGTAGCAACCACCATGATGCAGCAGAAACGACGACTGATAAGAACATTGCAACAGGGAATCCCCATGGATTCGTTTCCATTCCATTGACAAGGTTCATACCGAAGAGGGAGGATATAAGCGTTGGCAACATCATAACAATTGACACCGAGGTGAGCGTACGCATCACGGTGTTCATGTTGTTGTTGATAATGCTTGAGTAGGTATCCATGGTGGATTCAAGAATATCAGAGTAGATACTCGTTGTTTCTCGTGCCTGTGACATCTCAATATTTACGTCTTCAATCAGGTCGGCATCCAACTCGTCAATCTGCAACTTAAACTTCAACTTAGCCAAAAGGTTCTCGTTGCCACGAATGGATGTGATGAAGTAGGTAAGCGAATCCTGCAGACGACTCAGTCCAATTAGGCTCTCGTTGTCCACACCTTTATCTAAGTTGCGCTTTGCCTTTTCAATCAAAGTGTTGATTTGCTTCAGTCGTTTTAGATACCACACAGCAGAAGAAAGGAAGAGACGAAAGATAAGGTCTACATAGTCAGTAAAGCCCTCATTTCTCTTTTGCTGATAGCTGACGAAGTCGAGCATCATATTTGTCTCGAAATTGCAAACCGTGATGGTTACATCTTTCTTGTGAATGATACCTAATGGTACTGTTGTATATGGGGTTCGTGAGCGAATTTCCTTCACGTATGGGATACGGAGGATTATCAGCATCCAACCATCATCATATTCATAGCGTGCTCGCTCATCGGTATCGCTGATATCCGATAAGAAGTAGTCTGGAATATGAAAAGTGTCTTCGAGTTCTTGCTGATCCTGCTCTGTTGGGCAAGTAACCTGAATCCAGCAGTTAGGCTGCCATTCCTTAATGGTATTCAGGGTTCCGTTAATGTTCCAATATGTCTTCATTAGCTAATCTCCATAGTTAAATAATAGTGTGGGGATTAGCAACTTCTTGTTGTAATCCTCACGCCTACAGTTTGAAATTCTCCGCGTGATAATCGTCCATTTAAAAATTACGTATTGGTTTTGTGACTGCAAAATTAGCTAAAAAAATCGGTTGTGGCAAACAAAATATTAAGTTTTTCATTGTTTGTGAGGGGCTGAGAAGATGTGTCTGGAGATGAGATGAAGAAAAGTTGTAAGGATTAATGTCATTTGTGACAATGTGTGTGTTTTTTGCTAATAGTATGTTATATCTTCTCGTCTTGTGCTTTTTTATAAGCAACTTATGTCTAAGTTAGCTTTTACTTGTTATATCCTACGATTGATTAAGTTCGCTATGACAAATCTCTCTTAACCTTTTTAATAGATGTGCTGATGGTCCGCACGTGTGGTGCTGATAGTTCGCACCATTGGTGCTGAGTACTAAATAGGATGCAGAATGTAGTTGGATTGAGGGCAATGTTATGCTTTTGAATTACATAACTGGCGTGCTAAAGCCTTAATCTCTGCTCTTGCTGGTTTTCCATTACCTGTTTGGGGAAGGGTAGGAACGTGGAAGATGAAACGAGGTTGCCAGAACTTTGGAAGACGTTGTTGGCAGAGTGTTCTGACTGCATTGGTGTCGCCTTGTGTAGTGAGTAAGACCACAGCTTCTCCAAAACGCTCGTCAGGGCAGCTTGTTATAGCAAAATCGGCTGTAAGAGAGGATTTCAGTAGGTGTTCTACTTCCTCAATCTGAATCTTAATACCGCCAGAATCAATCACATTATCTTTTCGTCCAAGGATACGGAAGCAAGGAGTTTTAAGTCCTTCCTTTGTGTTCGTAGGGAGAATTTTAGCTCTGTCGTTGGTTACTAAAGGGTGAGAGCAAACAGCAGGGGCATCAATAACAAGGCAACCTTCTTCATTGAGCCATACTTTCACACCGTCAAAGGGTTTGTACCACTCACTGGCGTCAGGTCCATTCAGACGTCGGAGCGCAATATGTGAGAGCGTTTCCGTCATCCCGTAGGTACTCCAAACGGCGTTAGGGAAATCCTGTAAAGCAGCTGACAGTTTATCATCAACAGCACCACCGCCTATAATAAGATGGTGGATACGGCGCAAACGCTCACACTCTTTAGGTACTTGTAGAGAGTTATAGACCTGCAGTGGTACCATCGCAGCAAAGGTTATCTCCTCGTTCGAGATACCTGCTTCAGACAAAGAATGGTCAGAGAGAGGGTGTCCAGACGGTGTTACGCTCAGTAGGCGTAGGTTACGCTCAATACTTCTTACCACTACCATCTTTCCTGCAATATAGTCGAGTGGCATACAGAGTAGGGCGGTATCGCCAGCCTTCAAACCCAAGAAATCACAAGTGATGTGGGCTGAATTGAGCATACGTTGCTTCTCTACCCACAGCGGTTTTGGCTTTCCAGTTGAACCACTGGTATGCACAAGGAGTTGCGGATTATCATTATGCCATTCTGAGAGGAAGTCTTGTAGTGTCATTGTTGTTTGGTTTTATCTTATTGGGCGTATGAGGCTAATTAGTCTAATAGGGCTAATAATAGTCTTCTTAATCGCTGATCCAAAGCTGATTGCCCCTGATTTCTAATGGCATTGGGATATTGTCAGTGAAGAGTTGTCCCGTACCTAAGCCTTGTGGAGTGGTGATGTTTGGACCGTAGATGTCAGCTGTTAGCTGGGCGATAGCATTCAGTCCGATGTTACTTTCAAGTGCTGAGGTTATCCATGAATCAATGTTACGTTCTCTTGCCATTGTAATCCATTCTCTTGTTCCAGTCATACCGCCATGTAGACTTGGCTTTAGGATGATATATTGTGGGCGAATCGTATCGAGTAAAAGCACTTTTTCTGCAGGGTTATTGACACCGATAAGCTCCTCATCAAGGGCTATCGGTAGGGGAGAGTCAGCACACAAGCGTGCCATCTCCTGCCATTGATGCTGTCGGATAGGTTGTTCGATGGAGTGGATATCATATTGTGCCAAAGCTTCTAATCGTTGCATGGCATCTTCTGGAGCAAAAGCACCATTCGCATCAACGCGTAGTTCCACCTGCTCACGTGTGAAAGCTTGACGGATATGGCGTATAAGGTCGAGTTCTTTCTCAAAGTCAATTGCACCAATCTTCAACTTTACACAACGGAAGCCAGCCTTGAGTTTCGTTTCCAATCGCTGATACATCTCATCGAAAGTTCCCATCCACACGAGTCCATTGATGGTGATTCCTTCTTCACCTCGTCCAAAAGCAGTGTTAAAGAAGTTGATGCTTCCCTTGGCATCCAACTGTGTCTTAGCTGTTTCTAACCCAAAGAGCATTGAAGGGAAAGGGCGCATAGCATCAATGTCAATAATCCCTGTGCGGCAGAAGTCATCACAGAAACTGCGGAGCTTCTGCTCATATTCCTCGTCAGTCATGGTATCGCAAGACAGGTCGGGGAGTGTTGCGCATTCCCCAATACCCACTACGTCAGGCTGATTCGTGTCAGACAGCGTGACATAATAGCTCTTCCTTGTTGTGTAGACACCGCGTGAAGTACCTGCAGGGCGGAGGAAGTGGAGGGTGCGGGAGGAGATGTTTATCTTGTACATAGTATACTCTTAATTAAACATGATAATTTGGGACAATAGAACCGTGGGGGAATGGAAGACATAGTAACATATGAACATAGTTCAGAAAGTAACATTATCTTTTTGAGATATAGTAACAGAGGGGTACTTTCTTAGGGTAATACGACTCTTTATAGTTTACGATATATACGATACTTTCGCTTGAATAGAAGCTTATCAGAGCCGAAGTTTATAAGTAACCCATCATCTATTTGTGTTGATGTCAGATAGTTTACCAGTTGAACTTCATTGGCTATTGATAGGTCCTGCGTAGCTTTGAGTTCTAAAATGAGCTTTCCCTCAACAATGATGTCAGTACGATATTCACCGACAACAATCCCATCATAGAGTACTTGGATGAGTTTCTCTGTTTCAAAGTTGAGCTTTAGCTTTCGCAGTTCAACAACCATTGCATTTTTATAGACCTTTTCTAAGAATCCAGGTCCAAGTTGTCGACGTATGCGTTTAGCACATTCTATAACCTCGGTTATTAGTTGGTCGATTGTTATAATATCAGGTTCTTTCATGTTAAGTTCTTTTGTATTTTCTCAAAGTATAATTATAAGCATTTGAGTCTTTTGTTACTCAGATGTTAAATGTGTTATTAATAGGATACTCTTATATTATCATATAATTAGAAGAATATGTTACTCTTAGAACAATGTTCATCTGTTACTATGTCTTAACGGCTCCAATATTTTGTCCCACAGTTCCCTTGTCTTATGGGAACTGCGGATATTTATCAAAGTCGGGCTTACGTTTCTCAAGGAAAGCCTTGCCACCTTCCTGTGCTTCGTCAAGTGTATAGTAGAGCATGGTGGCATCACCTGCAAGCTCCTGAATACCTGCTTGACCATCAAGTTCAGCGTTGAAGCCAGCCTTCATCATACGGAGTGCCAATGGAGAGCGCTCTATCATTGTCTCTGCCCATTCTATACACTCGTCTTCGAGACGGTCGAAAGGAACCACCTTATTGACCAATCCCATTCGTTCAGCTTCTACAGCAGAGTACTGACGACACAAGAACCATATCTCACGAGCCTTCTTCTGACCTACGACACGTGCTAAATAAGATGCGCCGAAACCAGCATCAAAGGATCCAACCTTTGGTCCAGTCTGCCCGAAGATGGCATTGTCTGATGCTATTGAGAGGTCGCATACCACATGAAGGACATGTCCACCACCAATGGCATAACCATTAACCATAGCGATGACTGGCTTTGGAAGGCGTCGAATCTGCATCTGTAAGTCAAGTACGTTGAGGCGTGGAACGCCATCACTACCTATGTATCCGCCATGTCCCTTTACGTGCATATCACCACCAGAGCAGAATGCTTTGTCGCCAGCACCAGTCAAAATGACCACGCGGATGTCAAGGGCTTCACGACAATAGTTAAACGCCTGTGACATTTCCCACACTGTTTTCGGGGTGAAAGCATTACGATAGCGAGGACGGTTAATGGTTACTTTTGCTATGTGGTTGTACTCTTCAAAGAGGATTTCCTCAAAGTTAAAGCCTTCAATAGGCTTCCATTCTCTTTTCTCCATAAGGTCTTTTTGTTTATGATTGATTATAGGGAGCCTGCCAAGTTGTTCCGAAAAGGGGGATAGACTGTGGCAAGTTATTATTATTTATGATGGATATACAAGCTGAAAGTTGAGACGTTGAAGGCTTTTAAAAGGCCTGATAATAATCCTTCAAAGCCTGTGTATCTTCCTCAGCGTTGGTGAATACTTCTAAAAGTACTGGTCCTTCCTCTGAGTTAAAGAGTTTTTCAAGACTCTTGTCAAGCTCTTCTTCATTGCGAGCAGAGAGGTAGACGATGTCGTGTGTCTGACAGATTCCTTCTGCAGAGGTCGTATGTTGGGCAGCAATAGCACTATCCCGATAAGGTGAACGCTCCAAACCAGACAGCTGATGGAAGATACCTCCACCGCCATTGTTAAGTAAGAGGATAGAAAGATTAGGCGGAAGAGATTCGTTCCAAAGTGCGTTCTGATCATAGAAGAAACTCAAGTCACCAATTACACAGTACACATCCTCTTCTTCCTGATGCGCAATGGCATAGCCAACAGCCGTAGATAACGAGCCTTCAATACCATTCACGCCTCGATTAACATAGATATATTGATCAGAGAAGATGTTGCCCAAACGCACAGCCGAGCTATTTCCATAGAACAATTCACCATCGACAGCCTCCTCTCTCATCTTCTCATGGAAAGCCTTAACAGCCAACATTTGTGAGAAGCGTGGTTTGAAGGTCTTGCGGATGGCTAAGGCTTTGTCGAAAGCCTTGTCCCATAGCGTTACAAAGTCACGCTTTTTGACGCCTTCTGTCTCATTGGCAAAGATTCCGATAACATCCTCTGGTAAACCTTGAATCATATCAGTGGTGTGCATGAAGGTGTCACAAAACTCATCAATCCCATTCACAACGATAGACATCTTGCACTTACACTCACGTAAGAACTGGCGGAGTCGTTTGCTGACAATCGTTCCTCCTATATATATAAGGTGGTCAGGACGATAAGCTTCATCCTCCCCAATCATCTTCAACACTTCATCAATGGGTTGTGCAGGGCCAATATCGTCATCTGCTAACTTCTCCTGAAGAACGACAGCAACCTTCTTTAATGCCTCAATTGCCTCAAGCGAATTGCCCACAACCTCAGGTATCAGCTGACCAAGAACAACCATCAGTTTCTTGCCACGGAAGAAATCGGCTGCCATTTCATAGACACAAACCTCATTCGTTGCTGCATACATCAGGAAAATATTGCGTTCGTCAGGAAGTTGAGGGACGTTATATTCAAAGAGCGGTTCGCTGATAGGAACATTGATATGCACAGGACTGCCATCGTTCATTCGTACTGCATTCAGCGCTTCGTTGACTAATCGATTACAATACCAGCGTTCCTCTTCGTTATGAGGCTCTGGTAGTGTCACACTCTTACGGACATTTGGCTCCAATGCACGATGTTGTTGAAGCGTTTGTCCATCCTGTTGGTCAATCCACTGTGCTGGTCTATCAGCTGAAATGATAATCAGTGGACGTTTCTGATAGAACGCTTCAGCTACAGCAGGTGCCAAGTTGAGCAAGGCTGAACCCGATGTAACGCACACAACTACTGGCTCATTGTCTGCCAAAGTCATTCCTAACGCTACGAATCCTGCCGACCGTTCGTCGGTAACAGAATAGCACTCAATCTCGGGACAAGCACAGAGGTTGTGTACGATAGGTGAGTTACGAGAACCTGGACATACAACGGCTTTTGTTACTTTTTCCTTTACGAGTAGTGCTGTAAGGATGTTTACGTTTTCTTTGTTGCTGTACATTGTGGGTGTTGGGTGGTGAATGTTGGGTGATGATGAATTGAGTCATTGGACTTGTTAGGGTTATTGGGCTTATTAGCCTTATTAGCCTAATAGCCTAATCGGGTTTCAACAGCTGGCGCATAGTGTCAAGTTTGGCTTCTGTTTCCTGCCATTCATTCTCTTCAATACTCTCCTTTAAGAGTCCGCCACCTGCATAAAGGCGACACGTAGAACGAGAGAGTTGCATACAGCGGAGGGTTACATAGAGTTTTGCCGCACCCTTCTCGCCAAGTAGTCCACTGAAACCACTGTAATAACTGCGGTTCAGTTGTTCATTATGAAGGATAAACTGCTGTGCCTCATCCTTTGGCATACCGCATACGGCAGGGGTAGGGTGGAAGGCTGTAAGGAATGTTCCGAGTCGCTGTGTGTCTTTAAGTCGGAAAGTGAAGTCTGTGCGAAGATGCGCCAAATGTGCTGCACGTGTAGTGTAAGGCTTACTTTCTGTAATCTCAGCAGCAAACGGTTGCAAGCAAGTGCGGATATAGTCAGCAACGAGTTGTTGCTCTTCTTGATTCTTAGTAGACCACTTCATATCCTCACCTTCATACCTCATTGTACCTGCTAATGCCATTGTCTGATAGCCCTCAGCATTACTGCGGAGTAGAACTTCAGGACTTGCAATAAGCCACATGCCTATCTCTGCAGTATAGAAAAGTGCAATATAAGAGCGTGGGTACTTCTCACAAGCCTTAAGAAAAATACTTCGAGGAGTCGCACGCTCGTCTTTTGTTTCGATAATCGAGCGCGCCAGAACTAACTTGCGGAATCTATTGTGTTCTAACTCTTTATGAAAACGGCAGAAGTCGTCGTGATAAGCCTCGCGAAGAGAAGGCGTTTCGTTAGTAAGTACCGCCTCGTCCTGCCAGTCGGGAATAGCATCAAAGCCCTTGCTACCGTCTAAAGGTAGAACCATTGAAGAACCTTTCTGACCATCCAGTAAGTAAAGTGTGTTGCTGTCATCGCAAAAGAAAGGAGCAATGACAAATCCCTTACGTCCATTAAGTTCAGCAAGTGAGGAAATAGCCGTTGGCTTCTCTGGTTGTGAATAGCAATGACAAACCTTTTCGAAAGGCTCACGATAGATAAAGAAAGAATCCATTTACTTCTCTTGTGGGGCTATGATATAGTTGGTAACTTGTACGCTTGAGATGAGTTCGTCTTCACCATTCTTGATATCAATGTTCCATACGTGTAATGTATGACCCCTGTGAATCAGTTTCCCGTAAGCCGTAACTGTTCCACCGTATGGCATTGCCTTGACGTGATTGCCGTGAACATTAATGCCCATAGCCATCTTTCCTGGACATAACGCCATCGAACCGACACCAGCAAGATTCTCTGCAAGTGCCAATGAAGCACCGCCAGCGAGGAATCCGAAAGGCTGTTTGTTACGGTCATCGACAGCCATTCTTGCCTTCAAAGTGTCGTCCTCGGGCGTAGAGATAAACTCCATACCGAGTGTACGGCTTAGTCCGTCTTCCTGATGAATACTTTTTATGATGTTTTCTACGTTCATAACCTAATCAACTTAATGTAATGCAAAGATAATAAAAGTTGGATAGATAACAAAATCATAGTAGGTTTAATAGGTATATAAGTATAGACAAAGGTCATGTTTGGGTGCTTTTGAACTTAGTTATAGACACCTTTAAACTAACCTATGGACTTGTTAAAGATGATGTTTTCGCTTCTTGCGAGTGTATTAACGCTCCGCACATGTGGTGCTAATGCTCCGCACATGTGGTGCTGTTGGTTAGCACCCTATGTGCGAACGGCTAAATAGCTTGCAATATACCATCTGTGTGAGTGCAAGTGTTGGGATGTAGCAACGATATAGATATCATAAGTGGCACCATGATTTGAGCTTAACCCCCAATCGCTCATTAGACCACAATATGTATAGTTCTTCTTACTATGGTGTTGTTTCCTAACATCTTTTATTTTCTTATCGGCATCTTGTCTGCCTTCGTAACTTGACGTAGCCCGCTACGTCTGCGTTCCAAAGCCAAACAATCTGCTCGATAATAAAACAAAATATGTTTAGGCTCTAATGATCGATTGGGGGTTTAAGAATATTCCAATGCCATAAAAAAGGAAAAAGCAGCTATAGTTTGCGAATTATTTAGTAAATTTGCATCCTATAAGAATATATTCGATTTAATTATAAATATGAACGTTTTAGAATTATCTGAGCAGGAAATTGGTCGCCGCCAAAGCCTGCAAGAATTGCGTGAGATGGGGATTGATCCCTATCCAGCAGCAGAGTTTCCAACGAATGCTTACTCTACTGATATTAAAGAGCAGTTCAAGGAGGGCGAACAGCGTGAGGTCGTAATCGCTGGTCGTATGATGGGACGCCGTGTCATGGGCAAGGCTTCCTTCGCAGAGTTACAGGATAGCAAGGGTAGAATCCAGGTTTATATCACTCGTGATGACATCTGTCCGGGTGAGGATAAAGAATTTTATAATAAGGTCTTCAAGAAGTTACTCGATATTGGTGACTTCATCGGAGTGAAGGGTGAAGTGTTCAAGACACAGATGGGAGAAATCTCTGTTCATGCTAAGGAGATTACCGTTTTGTCTAAGAGCTTGAAGCCACTGCCTGTTGTTAAGTATAAGGACGGCGAGGCATACGATAAGTTTGAAGATCCAGAGCAGCGTTATCGTCAGCGTTATGTTGACCTCGTTGTGAACGATGGTGTGAAAGATACTTTCTTGAAGCGTGCTACCGTATTGCGTACCATGCGTAAGTTCTTCGATGAGGCTGGTTATACTGAGGTAGAAACTCCTACCTTACAGAGTATTGCTGGTGGTGCAAGTGCGCGTCCATTTATTACTCATTTCAATGCTCTCAACATTGATATGTATATGCGTATCGCAACAGAGCTTTACCTGAAGCGTCTGATTGTTGGTGGTTTCGAGGGTGTTTATGAAATCGGTAAGAACTTCCGTAACGAGGGTATGGACCGCTTCCATAATCCAGAGTTTACTTGTATGGAGCTTTATGTACAGTACAAGGACTACAACTGGATGATGTCTTTCACAGAGAAACTTCTTGAGAAGATTTGTATAGAGGTAAATGGTAAGCCAGAAGTACAGGTTGGTGACAAGGTTATTAGTTTTAAGGCTCCATTCCGTCGTCTGCCTATCCTCGATGCAATCAAGGAGAAGACAGGTTTCGATCTCTATGGTAAGACAGAGGAGGAAATCCGTCATATCGCTGTTAACGAGTTGAAACTCGAAGAAATTGATGAGAGCTTCGGTAAGGGTAAGCTGATAGATGAAATCTTTGGTGAGTTCTGTGAGGGTACATATATCCAACCAACCTTCATCACTGACTATCCTGTTGAGATGTCGCCACTGACCAAGATGCACCGTTCTAAGCCAGGACTCACAGAGCGTTTTGAGTTGATGGTAAATGGAAAGGAGTTAGCTAATGCTTATTCAGAGCTGAATGACCCAATTGATCAGGAAGAACGTTTCATTGAACAGATGCGTTTGGCAGACAAGGGTGATGATGAGGCGATGATTATCGACCAAGACTTCCTTCGCTCTTTGCAGTATGGTATGCCTCCAACCTCTGGTATCGGTATCGGTATCGATCGTTTAGTGATGCTGATGACCGGTAAGGAATACATCCAGGAAGTATTGCTCTTCCCACAGATGAAGCCAGAACCAAAGATTCCACAGTCTTCTGTTAAGGAATGGGCTGAGCTTGGTGTTGCTGAAGAGTGGGTATATGTTTTGCGCAAGGCAGGCTTCAACCTCATCTCTGACATCAGAGAGGAGAAGGCACAGGGCTTGCAGCAGAAGCTCGGAGAGATCAATAAGAAGTACAAGCTCGGTTATGAGAAGCCTTCTGTTGAGGCTATTCAGCAGTGGATTGACGGAGCTAACGAAAAGTAAAAAGTAAATGAGAAAGAAGTAAAAGGGCAGAAAGTAGGATGAATAACTAAAAGAGAAGTATAACTATAGCAATGGTATTAGAACATAATACAATGCTGATATCTTCCACGTTCTCTACTTTTTACCTTTTTACTCTTATTCTTAACGTCTATGTTCGACATCGGTAAAATAGCAATCATAGGAAGCGGTAGCTGGGCAACGGCTATCGCTAAGATTGTTGTGGAGCATACGCATCATATTGGTTGGTACTTCCGACGTGACGATAAGATAGAAGAATTTAAGCGGAGAGGACACAATCCTTCTTACCTCACAAGTGTGAAATTTAACATGAATGAGGTGATGCTTTCTTCGGATATCAATAAGATAGTGCAGGAGTATGACACCTTGGTGTTTGTTACTCCTTCTCCTTATCTGAAAGCTTTACTGAAGAAACTGAAGACAAAGCTCAATACAAAGCTAATCTTAACGGCTATCAAGGGTATTGTTCCTGATGAGAACCTTGTTTGTTCAGAGTATTTCCATGAGGCATATGGTGTTCCATACGATAATCTTGCTGTTATTGGAGGACCGTCTCATGCGGAAGAAGTGGCGATGGAGCGACTCACCTATCTTACTGTTGGCTGTTCTGACCTTGAGAAGGCACGTGCCTTCACGGAGGTGTTAGCATCAAACTATGTCAAGACTAAGACCTCTCCAGACGTCCTCGGTATAGAGTATGCATCTGTCTTGAAGAACGTTTACGCTATCTCTGCTGGTATTTGTTCTGGCTTGAAGTATGGTGATAACTTCCAAGCAGTGTTGATGTCGAATGCAATGCAGGAGATGGAACGCTTCCTCAATACTATCAATCCTATTCAACGGTCCATCATTGACAGTGTATACCTTGGTGACCAATTGGTGACAGGATATAGTAAATTCTCGCGTAACCATACCTTTGGAACAATGATTGGAAAGGGATACAGCGTCAAGTCGGCACAGATTGAAATGGAGATGGTAGCTGAAGGATATTTTGGTACAAAGTGTATGAAGGAGATTAATCGTCGTCTGCATGTCAATATGCCAATTCTCGATGCGGTTTATAACATTCTCTATGAACGTATCAGTCCACAAATAGAAATTAAATTATTAACAGATTCATTTAGATAAACACAAATGGAAAGTATTAAGTTAGACATCACGAAAGCCGCCCAGTTCTTGAATCCGGGCGCAGTAGAGGCTTATGCTCCTCACGTAGCTGCAGCTCAGGACGCTTTGGAGAAAGCTACTTGTCCTGGTAATGACTTCCTTGGATGGTTGCATTTGCCATCAAGCATTACTCCAGCGTTCCTTAATGAGATTCAGGCGGTTGCCAATACACTCCGTGAGAAGTGTGAGGTGGTTGTCGTTGCTGGTATCGGTGGTTCTTACCTCGGTGCTCGCGCTGTCATCGAAGCTTTGGGTAACAGCTTCGCTTGGCTTGTAAATGACAAGAAGAATCCAACGATTCTCTTTGCAGGTAACAACATCGGTGAGGACTATCTCGCTGAGTTGACAGACTACTTGAAGGATAAGAAGTTTGGTGTTATCAATATTTCTAAGTCTGGTACAACAACAGAGACAGCACTTGCATTCCGTCTTTTGAAGAAGCAGTGTGAGGATCAGTTGGGTAAGGAAGCTGCAAAGGATGTTATCGTTGCTATCACCGATGAGCACAAGGGCGCTGCACGTGCTGCCGCAACTAAGGAAGGTTACAAGACATTCATCATTCCTGACAACGTTGGTGGTCGTTTTTCTGTACTTACTCCAGTAGGTTTACTGCCAATCGCAGTCGCAGGTTTCGATGTACAGAAGCTTGTTGAGGGCGCTCAGGTAATGGAGAAGGAGACTTCTGTTGACGTTCCTTTCGCAAACAATATAGCTGCTCGTTATGCTGCTGTTCGTCAGGGTCTTTACTCACAGGCAGGTAAGAAGATTGAGATTGTTGCTAACTTCCAGCCAAAGCTCCACTTCTTTGCTGAGTGGTGGAAGCAACTCTACGGAGAGAGCGAGGGTAAGGATCGCAAGGGTATCTTCCCTGCAGCTTGTGACTTCACAACCGACCTTCACTCAATGGGTCAGTGGATTCAAGAAGGTGAGCGTTCTATCTTCGAGACTGTTATCTCTATTGAGGAGCCTAATGCAAAGGTACTCTTCCCACATGATGAGGAGAACCTCGATGGCTTAAACTTCCTCGCTGGTAAGCGTGTTGATGAGGTTAACAAGATGGCAGAGCTTGGTACACGTTTGGCTCACGTTGATGGTGGTGTTCCTAACATCCGTGTTAGCGTTCCTACATTGAACGAGTACTACCTCGGTCAGCTCATCTACTTCTTCGAGAAGGCTTGCGGTATCAGCGGTCTTGTTCAGGAAGTGAATCCTTTCAATCAGCCAGGTGTTGAGGCATATAAGAAGAATATGTTTGCTCTTCTCAATAAGCCAGGTTATGAGGCTGAGAGCAAGGCTATTCAGGAAAGACTGACAAAGGAATAAGAACCTCCCCTAACCCTTCCAAAGGAGGGGGAGAGAAGCCCCACCCGACCTCCCCGAAAGGGGAGGAGTTCCTAATGGAATCTAATTTATATAGTGTGGGTAGGGCATATAGGAGATAATATTTTTAATGTATCCTCAAGTTCTTCACATAGCTGAGGGACTTGAGGATAATAATATATAATAAAGGTAAAGCAGGCAGCGATGACGTCTCAATCTCAGCAAGACATATCCTCCTTCGGAAAGACTGGTGTAAGTCCCAAAGTTGTTCTCTTTGATATGGACGGCGTTCTTTATGACTCAATGCCAAATCATGGCGTTGCGTGGCAGCGTGCTATGAAGGAGTTTGGTATTCACTTCACCCTTGAAGACTCCTATGCAACAGAAGGAGCACGTGGTGTAGATACTATCCGAAAGTATGCTAAGGCTCAACTCGGTAAAGAACTAAGTGAGGAAGAGGCACAGCAGATGTATGATGTGAAGGCGCATTACTTCCATGAAATGTCTGAAGCAAAGGTGTTTGATGGTGTCATCGACCTTATGCAGAAGATTAAGGCGAGCGGATTAAAGATTGGTATTGTAACTGGTAGTGCACAGCTCCCATTGATAGAGCGTGTCACTCGTGACTTTGGCGACTTTGTTTCTAAGGATCAGATAACAACGGCATACGACGTGAAGCGTGGTAAACCAAATCCTGATCCTTACTTAATGGGATTGAAAAAAGCTGGTAATTATGCGCCCGCAGAAGGTATTGTTGTTGAGAATGCTCCACTTGGAGTGCACGCTGGTGCAGCAGCAGGTTGCTATACAGTTGCCATTAATAGCGGTCCTCTGGCTGATTCAGTACTTTTGAACGAAGGTGCTAATATTCTTTTCCCTACTATTCGAGCGTTTGTAGATAATTGGGAGTGTGTTTTGGAGAATCTTTCAAAGCGTTAATTAGGGTGTTTTAGCGGTTAGTGGAATCGTTCTATGCTGTAAACTGTTGTACATTCCAGCTCCCTTCGTTATCTATAAACCTCCCAACGCTTAATAAGTTTGTGTGCTATTGCTCATGATATTATCACAGAGTAACGCCTTAATAGTCCTTTCTGCTTTAAGAATCCTACGTTGTTAGCATGTCTATAAGCTATCCGCACGAATGGTGTTAAGCCTCCGCACCATGCGTGCTTACCATTCGCACCATGTGTGCCGAGCCTCCGCACGATGGCAAGGTGTGGAAAGAAAAGTTTATTATGGTCTATCCTTACTATGGAGAAAAGAGGTATATTAATGAGAAACGGCTTTTAAAAAATTCTCATGAGAAACGTTTTTTTGATGCAATACGCAAATCATCATTTTTATTTTATACCTCTGTCTTGTCACAACAAAGATGGTTTTTTAAAACAAAATTTCCTGTCACTTCTGTCATTAGAATTTGATTTCTAACTCGTTGATATATAGTCTGTTTGTTGGAAGTGTTAAAAGTGACAGCAAATAGAAAACAAAAATACTATGGTATTATAGTGGCGTACTTCATAATTCGGAAGGTCCAAATATTCCTTTTCTCTTTATAAAAGACTTTGAAATAAACAAAAATCGTGAGACTTAAAACGCCTCACGATATTTATTTTCTTCCTTATCTTCGAGCATTGAAAGGTAACTGTTATATCGACTTTCAGCGATATAATGTTCTTCAAGAGCCTTTCTTACAGCGCAGCCAGGCTCATGTGTGTGCGTACAGTTAGAGAACTTACATTCCTTCGAAAACTTGAATATCTCACGGAAGTAGCTTGTCAGCTCTTCACGTTCTATATCGAAGGTTCCGAATCCCTTGATACCCGGTGTGTCAATAAGATATCCACCCATTGGCAACTCTAACATCTCACTGAACGTTGTTGTGTGCATACCCGTGTTATGTACATCGGAAATCTCTGCCGTGCGGAGGTTGACATGAGGTAGGAGAGCATTGATAATCGTTGACTTTCCTACGCCACTATTACCACTCAAGAGGGTTACTTTTCCTGCTAATAACGGCTTCATCTTCTCTACGCTGAATTCATTGTCAGCTTCGGCACTCGCTTGTATCTCTACGCACTGATAACCGATGGTCTCATAGAGATTCATTACTGCATGCTGGTAACGTAGTTCATCTTCATCGAGCAGGTCGTGTTTATTAAAGACGAGTGTTACTGGAATGCGGTAAGCTTCAGCACTGGCAAGGAAGCGGTCGATGAAAGTAGTAGAAGTCTCTGGGTAGTTTGTTGTGACAATCAAGAACGCTTGGTCGATATTAGCAGCAATGATATGGCTCTGCTTAGAGAGGTTAGGTGACTTTCGGATAATATAATTCCTACGGTCTTCTATCTCCGTGATGAAAGCCGTTCCCTCCTGATTAGGTGTGATGACAACATGGTCACCAACAGCCACAGGATTGGTAGAGCGAATTCCCTTCAGCCGGAAGTTGCCCTTAATCTTGCTATCTATTGTCTTGCCTTCCTCGGTCTTCACCGTGTACCAGCTACCTGTGTTCTTTATTACTAAGCCGCGCATAAAAATAAAAAAGAGTGGCCCCTCCCCCTTACCCCTCCCCCAAAGGGAGGGGAGTAGTCACCGCCATTAATCTGAATAGAATTGTGATAGTCGGTACATATTACTCCCCTCCCTTTGGGGGAGGGGTAAGGGGGAGGGGCAACTATGTTTTTTAAACGGTCATAATCTCTTTCTGCTTATCCTCTAACAGCGTGTCAACCTGCTTGATAAACTTGTCATGAATCTTCTGCAAGCTTTCTTCAGCATCCTTCTCGTTGTCTTCAGAAAGACCATCCTTGATAGCTTTCTTCAGTTTCTCCTTGATGTCAGAACGAACATTGCGAATCTCAACCTTTGTACGTTCACCAATCTTGTTACACTGCTTTACCAAGTCACGACGACGCTCCTCTGTTGGCTGAGGCAAGTTCAGACGAATCAACTCACCATTGTTCTCTGGTGTGATACCAACATCTGAGTCCATGATAGCCTTTTCAATATCTTTGATAGCCTTCTTATCCCATGGCTTGATAGCAATGGTACGTGCGTCAGGCACCATGACTGAGGCAACCTGATTCAAAGGAACCTTTGAACCGTAAGATTCTACTCGTACACCATCGAGGATGGCTACGTTTGCACGGCCAGCACGGATGCGCTGCAACTCATCATTGAGATACATCGTTGCCATTTCCATGCGCTCGCTGGCATCATTTAATGTCTGCTTAACGTCTAACATATATTCGTAATATTAAATTTCTACTTTACAAAAATAGGTATTAATTCGGATATGCACAAGATTTTACTTTACTTTTTTGTCAAAACAAGGTTTTCTATCCTTACTATTGGAAGAGGTCATGTGTTTCTGCCATTAAAAGTTTGATGATACGTTCCAAACCTTCTTTATCGTCTTCGTTGAAGTCGTTGAGATGAGTGCTATCAATGTCGAGTACACCATGGAAAGTATGTGAGTCATCATACATCGGAACAACAATCTCGCTGCGTGAAAGACTACTACAAGCAATGTGTCCGGGGAATTTCTCTACATCGGGAACAATGAGGGTGCATCCTTCTTCCCATGCCTTTCCACAGACACCCTTGCCGAATGGGATGACGTAGCAGGCTACTGACCCCTGAAAAGGACCTAATCTCAACATGTTTCCATTCTCTTGGAGATAAAAGCCCACCCAAAAGAAACGCTCAGGAAAGGTGTCATGCAATGCTGCTGACACATTTGCCAAGATACCCACAAGGTTTGTTTCATCCTTAATAAGCTCGGCAATCTGTAGTATGAGTTGGTTATATTGTTCTTTTCTTGTCATTAAGAGTTATATTTCTTCCTATTTATTGTCCAATAATCTTCAACTGTTCCTCAACCATGTTTGTTAGTTCAACAAACTGAGCGATAGACAGTTGCTCTGGACGTTTGGTCATAATGTCTTGCTCATAGAAACCATCAGTAGGTTTAACCGCATTGAATATCTGTCGTAAGCTCACACGTAACATCTTACGACGCTGGTTGAACACAGTCTTCACCACACGTTTAAAGAGTACTTGGTCACAGCCAATGTCCGTCACTTCGTTGCGTGTCATACGGATAACGGCACTCTTAACCTTTGGAGGAGGGTTGAAGACATTCTCATCTACGGTAAAGAGATATTCCACATTATACCATGCTTGCATCAAGACGGATAAGATACCATACGTCTTTGAGCCAGGTCCAGCAGCCATACGCTGGGCAACCTCACGTTGTATCATACCCGTACAGCAAGGAATAAGGTCTTTATACTCAAGCATCTTAAAGAAAATTTGAGACGAGATGTCGTAAGGATAGTTGCCTGTCAACACAAACTGTCTACCATCAAAGACTTCATTTAAATCCATGCGGAGGAAGTCTTGTCCAAGAATATTCTCACGTAACTTAGGGAATTTCTCGTAGAGGAAAGCAACACTTTCCGAGTCTATCTCTACAGCTTTCACTTCACGTGGTTTCTCAACAAGATATTGAGTAAGGACACCCATACCCGGTCCTATCTCTAACACTGGGATATCTGGACAGGCATCAACGGTGTCAGCAATCTGGCGGGCTATGCTTAAGTCAGTGAGGAAGTGCTGACCCAAATTCTTCTTTGGCTTGACTAATTTCATAATTTTTCTTTATTTGCCTACAAAGATACTCATTTTATTTTGCATTAAAAAACATTTTAATTATCTTTGCTCCATTATATGAGGACGAAGAAACTGTTCAACAATACTGTGAAGATTGCATTGCCGTTACTACTTGGAAGTGCAATCCTATATTGGATGTATAGGGGATTCGACTTCTCCAGTATCAAACATGTACTGCTACATGAGATGAACTGGACTTGGATGATTCTCTCACTCCCTTTCGGCATACTGGCGCAGGCTTTTCGTGGGTGGAGATGGAAGCAGAGTCTTGAGCCTATCGGTGAGCATCCACGCGCATCGGTCTGTGTTAACTCTATCTTTCTTTCTTACGCTGTCAGTCTGCTTATTCCCCGCATTGGTGAGTTTGCTCGTTGTGGAGTGTTGAATAGATATGATAAGATAGCCTTTCCAAAAGCTATTGGTACAGTAGTAACTGAGCGTGCAGTAGATACGCTTATCGTATTACTTATCAGTGCCACAGCCTTTTTGATGCAGATAAGAGTTTTCACGAACTTCTTTTCAAGGACAGGTACACGTATTGATGATGTCTTCGGAATGTTTTCACCAACGGGTTGGCTGGTAACAGCTATCTGTGGTGTTGCATCAATTATCCTCTTCTATTATGTGCTACGTCACCTATCTTTCTATAAGAAAGTGAAGGAGATGTTAGGTGGTATATGGCAGGGAATAAGCTCTTTGCGTAAAGTAAAGAATATTCCTTTGTTTATCTTCTACAGTCTGGCAATATGGGGAAGTTACTTCCTTCATTATTACTTGACATTCTTTTGCTTTGATGCAACAGCAAACCTCGGTCTTTCTTGTGCGCTTGTTAGCTTTGTTGTTGGCTCGGTAGCTGTTATTGTACCAACGCCTAACGGAGCAGGACCTTGGCACTTTGCAGTCAAGACAATGCTAATACTTTATGGTGTCGCAGACAATCAAGCACTCTATTTTGTACTGATTGTACATACCATTCAAACCTTATTGGTTATTCTCTTAGGTGTTTATGCATGGATTGCACTGAGTTTCACTAAGACGCCAGTATCATTGGGTGGACCAACAGAGCTTACTCGTCCAGCAAAGTAATGTAGAGGAAAATAGTTTTGAACGAATGAATAAACAATGATAATAACCTTTTAAAATCAACATTATGAGTGAAATAAGAAATCTTAAGCCAGAAGGCCTTTGGAGAAATTTCGATGATCTGACACAGGTTCCACGTCCTTCTGGATTACCAGAGAAAGTACAGAAGTTCTTGTTAGACTTTGCTGCAAGAGTAGGTGTTGAATCATACGTAGATGCTGGTGGCAATGTTGTAATGCGCAAGCCTGCCACACCGGGATATGAAAATCGTAAGACAGTTCTGTTGCAGGCGCACATGGACATGGTTCCACAGAAGGCTCCAGATAGTAATCATAACTTTGAAACAGACCCTATCGTGACACATATCGTGGATGGATGGGTATATGCAAACAACACTACACTTGGTGCTGACGATGGTATCGGTGTTGCTGCTATCATGGCTATCATGGAAGATAAGACCTTGAAGCATGGTGTTGTAGAGGCATTGATTACTCGTGATGAGGAAACAGGTATGTATGGTGTCAACGAGATGCCAAGTGGTGAGTTGCACAGTGATATCCTTATGAACCTTGACTCTGAGACATGGGGCAAGTTTGTTATTGGTTCTGCAGGTGGTGTTGACATAACTTCAACCATAGCGTATAAGGAAGTTGCAAATGATCAAGAAGCTGCTGTCAAAGTAACTTTGAAGGGTTTCCGTGGTGGTCACTCTGGTCTGGAAATCAATGAGGGTCGTGCCAATGCTAATAAGGAGATGGTTCGCTTTGTTCGCAATGCAGTTAACGAACTCGGTGTACGTTTAGCTTCTTGGGAAGGTGGTAATATGCGCAATGCTATTCCATTCAAGGCTGAGGTTGTTTTGGCATTGCCACAGAGCAAGGTTGCAGCTTTGAAGGATATGGTTGCTCGTCAGAAGGCACTCCTCGAAGACGAATTCAAGGGCATTGAACCTAATGTAGAGTTCTTTGTAGAGGATGTAGAGAAGCCTGCAAATCTTGTTCCTGTAGATGTTCAGGAGAAGTTAATCAATGCTATCTATGCCTGTCATAATGGCGTTTTGCGTATGATTCCTTCTTATCCAGACGTTGTTGAGACTTCGTCAAACCTTGCAATTATACATATTGAGCCAACTAAGGCCTCTATTATGATTCTTGCTCGTTCAAGCCGTGAGGACATGAGAGATTATATCTCTACTCAGTTAGAGAGCTGCTTCAATATGGCTGGCATGAAGACTGTCTTCAGTGGCCAATATGGTGGTTGGGATCCAAACCCAGAGAGTGAAATCCTTAACCTCTTGAAGAAGGTTTATAAGGAGCAGAACGGTTTAGAGGGTATTGTGCAGGTAGACCACGCTGGTCTTGAATGTTCAGTCATCCTCGGCAAGTATCCAGGTATGGATGTTGTAAGTCTTGGTCCAACTCTCCGCAGTCCACATACAGCAAAGGAGCGTCTTGAGATAGCTACTGTTGAGCCTTTCTGGAAACTTCTCGTTCAGACTTTGGAGGAGATTCCTGTAAAGTAAGGCTAATCATAATAGAATGAAAATGCAATGGTCTTCCGTTTTTATAAGAAAGCGGGAGACCGTTTATGGTTTTTATCAAAGAACTCTTTATTCTCGAGATTTTAATTCATCAGTTTCTGATAAATCTTAATACGTTGATTTCATTCTATTTTTGGCAATATTCTGCAGAGAGTTTAGTGTTAGCAAATCGGTATATAATGGTAAAGGATTTTATCGTTATATAAAGTAAGTTATCCTATATATAGGGTTGAGTTCTATCTTTCGTAATCGTTTTGTTTTCGAATCTCTTTCATTTTATGTCATCACCTTGTCTAACTCTCTAACTTGGAGTAGTTCGTAATACTTTCGTTACATATGACAAACGATTCGTTCGATAATATATTAAAAAGTGGTCAAGGGTTATAACTAATTGGGATTAAGGTTTTAGGACTAATCTTAAGTAAAAAGAAAATTATGAGAAAGCATCGATTGGTAAAGTTTATTGCCACATCTCTTTTAGCATTTCTTGGTATGGTAATAATAGTTGCATGTACCGATGGGAGTCGGAAAGTAGTTAAGGCTTTTCCTAAAAAGGATTCCGTTGTTGTTCAAAAGCAAACAGATTTACCTCAACGTGTCTTTAAAAATTTGGAAACAGTCGTCGATACCGTTTACGATGATTGGCATGTTCTTATACAAACTGCGGATACCAAGAGGAAGATAAAATACTACAAGATGTTTGAAAAGAAACTTCTTGTTACCGTATCAAAGAAAGGTAAGCTCCTCTTTGATAAAAAGGAATTTACGGTAAACGACTTTATTAGTACAGATAGTACCTATCAACTCTATGTTCGTCCTTCCATTGAGATTACTAACACTACGGTGTACGTTTCTGTTGGTATATATCAAGCTGAGACAGATGAAGGCTTTCCTTTTGTATTAGCCTTCTCTAAAGGTGGAAAAGTTAAGTCTTATTCAATACCAAAGGCATGGGATCAGTCGGATTTAGCAACAGATTTTTATATTCGATACATCCACGAAGCACAGCAGAAACCAGTAGATAAAGCATCGCTTATAAAGCTCGCCCACATCTATGGTAGTAGTAAATTTGTACAGCAGGTTACTAATAATGGATTTCAATCAATCTGTCCAACGAAAGTCTTCTCACGTCATCTCCGGAATATAGAGGTTGCATCTGAATTCATGGATTCTGGTGATAGTACTAAGATAAGAAGTAAAGTCTATTTTTATCTTCATGATACTTACACTCCATTTGACTCAGTGTATGTGGAAATGAAGCGTGATGACGATGTTAATTATGGTTGTGTAATAGATAAGGTAATCCCTTAGCTGTTCCTTATATAACAAAAGCAGGGACGTACGATAAGTACGTCCCTGCTTTTGTTATTATCTGTTTCTTAATTAAAATGCCCAACCGAAGCCGAGGTATGGATAGAAGAATGCTTTCTTAACTGCATTCTTCTCCCCAATAGTAAAAGAAGGACTGAAACCTGCACGGAACAGGAAACCCTTGTTAGATGCGTGACGATAGCCTATGTTTCCAAAGAAATAGTAGCCGAATTTGTTACGACTCTCATTGTAAGCCAGCCAGGTCTTTGTTCCTTCTGGAGTATTATATTCTCCTATAGCATGCTTCTGTTGGTCAGCTGACAACGAAGACTTCGGACCATCTACAGACTCCACAAAGATACCGTGTATATTGTATATACCCACACTTGTACCTACACCAAGCTCAAGGTTGTTCTTTTGGCTACCTAAGAGATAGTTAACTTCCAATGGTACAGCATAGCCACGTACGTCTGAACCTTCCCAGAAAATGTTGGAATTATGACCATAACCGAAGCTCAATCCGGCTCTCCATCCAAAACGTGTGTGGTCGTTGAAACGTGCATCATAGTTGATACCTGCAAGGTTTGACGGACCCAATAGCTCCAAGTAAACGGCTTTGTCCTTTTCTAATCCGTTAGATTCCTGTGCCATAGCCACTGTGTGTAAGCCGAGGAATAGTGCGAAAATTAGTAATTTCTTCATTCTTTTATTTATATATGATTATTTGTTACAAAGGTATAAAAAAAACTAACAGTAGCAAAGGGTTTGCTAAGGTTTTATAGAAATGAGATAAGTATTTGGTCGTTGTCAGAGTTTTATAGATGTAAAGGAGAAAGTGTTAGGATGTTTATATTCGTGTGTTTTGTAATAATATTTCACACTCTCTATTTTTATTGATGCTTAATTGGCTTCTAAAAGATGCTCTTTTAGCTTGCAAAAGGTGCCCTTTTGACGTCTTACTAACGCCCTTTTGAAGTCCAATTAGGCATCTTTTAAAATGGTGTTTTGTAATCGATTGATTTATTGAAAGTTATAGATGTGTGTGAAAATGGGCATTTCTGCCCTTTTCAGACAATATAACACGAGGATTTTGTAATGAAATTTCGCAGGCTTTACGTTGTAGTAGAATATGCTTTTAAGTTAAGATAATAAGCTGTTTTTATATAAGAATGCACGGCTCTTACATCCGTTTATAATTATTATTAACGGAGTATGAGTCGTGCATTCCTATATTTTTACAATAGCCTTTGTTGCAATGTCAGTGTGATATAGCCTTTGTCATGCTGTCTATTAGTTTGTTTTAACCTATCAGACAACGATTTTAGAATGTTTCATCCTCATCATCGTCCTCATCAAAACCAAATAGAGCAGGGTCGACGAAAGCATCCATCTGACGGCGGTCCTTCTTTGTTGGGCGTCCTGTACCACGTGCTCTGTCAACGAAGCCACTGATGCGGCTCATCTCTAAGAGTTCATACTGCTTAGCATCGGTCACATTTTCATAGACTTCAGGGATGAGTTTTGCACCAACACGTTGTTCAATCGGTTTGAGAACCTTGAACGAATAGGTGATTGGCGACTTCTTAACACTCACCACTTCACCCGCCTTGATTGTGTGGGAAGGTTTTACGTTGATACCTTTTATTGTGACACGACCATTCTTGCAGGCGTCTGCAGCGATGGAGCGGGTCTTATAGATGCGGGCAGCCCATAGCCATTTGTCAATTCTTGCAATATCGTTCATAGTCTCATAATATGTTAAAGAGGATACTCGATTACTTCTTTCCGAGTTTATTAAACTGGTTCATTGTGATGTCGATACCAGCAAGGGCAAAACTCTTGATGATATCTACGCCCAAGTCGATAGCTGGCTGAAGTTCTTTCATCTCCTCGTCAGAGTAGCGACCCAGTACCCAGTCTACCTGTCCACCACGTGGATAGTCGTTACCAACACCCATACGCAGACGAGCATAGTTCTGTCCGATAAGTTGCTGGATATGTCCTAAACCATTGTGACCACCATTAGATCCGTTTCCTTTCAAGCGGAAAGCACCTAATGGAAGGGCAACATCGTCAGAGATAACCAAGAGTCTACTCTGGTCGATATTCTCCTTGTTGAGCCAGTAGCGCACGGCATTTCCAGAGAGATTCATGAATGTCGTAGGCTTCAAAAGAATAATCTTGCGACCCTTGACCGTTGTCTCAGCAACGAAACCATAACGCTTATCCTCAAAAACAATATTGGACGCTTTAGCGAAAGCGTCCAATACCATAAATCCTGTATTGTGTCTGGTTCCCTCGTATTCATAACCGGGGTTACCCAATCCACAAATCAAATACTTGTCCAATTCTTATATTGAATTAATTATTGTCGTAGAGATTACTCTGCTTCAGCAGCTGCAGCAGCCTGCGCAGCCTGGATAGAATTACGTGTAGCCTTGATAGAGCAAACTACAACCTCCTTTGGAGTTACCAACTCAAGACCCTCGAAGCTCAACTCGCCAACCTTGATACTCTTGCCAAGACGAAGCTCAGTAACGTTGATATCGAGGTGCTCTGGAATCTGCTGATAAGGAGCCTTAACGTTAATCTTACGGATAGACATGTTCATACGACCACCATCGCGAACACCCTGTGCCAAACCTACGAGCTTAACTGGTACACCCATAACGATTGGTTTCTGGTCGTTCACCTCATAGAAGTCTACGTGAAGCAGAGCGTCTGTTACTGGGTGGAACTGGAGTTCCTTAAGAACTGCAGTACGTCTCTCACCATCAATAATCAACTCTACAACGTAGATGTGTGGTGTGTAAACCAACTTACGCAACTCTGACATAGGAGCTGTGAATGAGAATGCTACTGGCTTGCCATCCTGCTGTGCCTCACCATAGAGGTTACATGGAATCAAACCCTCCTTACGGAGCTGCTTAGAAGCTTTCTTTCCAAGGTCTGTACGCTTCTGACCTGTTACTTTAATTTCTTTCATAATTCTGTGTTACTCTAAATTAATATGAACTTTAATTCGCCATCACACACTGAGAGACTAAGGAATTGGAAATCTAATGAATATCACAACTTTCAATCCTCAATTTGCAAAAAGCGTTGCAAAGTTACTTCTTTTCAATGGATTGAGCAAGTATTCTCTAAAAAAACATAGAAAAAGATACTAATGCTTGCATGTACGAAGGAAATTTCCTACATTTGCAAAATAAAGTATTCAATACGAAACACAATCTTTTAGAAAAGACAATGATCAATAGGGAATTAATAAGAATTAAGATTGTCCAGTTAACCTATGCATACTATCAGAACGGTAACAGGAATATGGACAATGCTGAGAAGGAACTTCTTTTCAGCTTGGCGAAAGCGTATGACCTCTATAATTACCTCTTGGCCTTAATCGTATCAGTCACGCAAGAGGAGCGCCATCGCGTGGAAATAGCTGCAAATCGTGCCAACCGTGAGGGGACTGAGGCTCCCTCAAGTCGTTTTGTAAACAATAAGTTTGCTGTTCAGTTGGAAGAAAATAAGCAGCTTAACCTTTTCATGGAATCACAAAAACGTCGTTGGGAAGATGATATGGAGGCTGTTCGTAAACTCTGTGATCAGATTGAACAGAGCACTATCTACCAAGAGTACATGGCAAGTGATGATGATTCGTACGAGGCAGACCGTGAGGTGTGGCGTAAGATATATCGTACTCTCATACAGGAGAATCCTGATTTGGATGCTGTGTTGGAGGAGAAGAGTCTTTATTGGAATGATGATAAGGAGGTTGTTGATACCTTCGTTATCAAGACTATCAAACGATTCGACCCTGCTAATGGTGCTGATCAAGAGCTTCTGCCAGAATATCGTGACGAAGAGGACCGTGACTTTGCACTTAAACTCTTCCGTTCAACAATTCTCAATGCAGACGATTATCAGCGTTATATGAGTGAGTCAAGTCGCAACTGGGATTTCTCTCGTTTGGCTTATATGGATGTTGTCATCATGCAGATAGCTATTGCTGAGATGCTTACATTCCCTAATATCCCAGTAACGGTGACCATCAACGAGTATGTTGACTTGGCTAAATTGTATAGTACACCGAGAAGTGGTGGATATATCAATGGTATGCTTGATACGATTGCACGTCATCTCATACAGACTGGTAAGATGATGAAGACAATGCCTGAGCCTCGTCAGCATCGTCCTCGCAATGAACGCCAAGACGAAAGAGCACCACGTCGTGAGGGACGTCGCCCAACGGTTGCGCAAACTTCTGCTCAGCGTGTGGCTTATCGTCAGCAGCAAGCAACTGATCAGGCGGAGAATAAGGAATAAAGACATAGGCGGAAAGCTTTTAAGAATCGTCACGAAAGAGGCTTGTTTAGCATAATAATGATGAGTGTTTATAAAAGCCTTTCAGACGTTATGCTTGCCTATAGCCTCCTTTTCACGTTCATAAATTAAGAACATAATAACTGATAAATAATGAATACAACATTTATCCTCGCAGCACAGGCTGCAGGTCAAGGCAGCCCAATGCCTATGATTATCATGATGGTAGCTATCTTCGCCATCATGTGGTTTTTCATGATTCGTCCACAGCAGAAGAAGCAGAAGGAGATTCGTGCTTTCCAGAATGCTCTCTCAGCAGGTGATTCTGTTGTGACTGGTGGTGGAATCTATGGCACAGTAAAGCATATTGATATGACAACCAATAAGGTTGAAGTTGAGATTGCACGTGGTGTTGTTATCACTGTTGATAAGAACTACGTATTTGCAAACGTACAGGCTTCTCAGCAGGGTCAGACTAAGTAAACCTTATTGATAGAAAAGAAGGAAAGCATTTGATGAAAACAAGCAAATCGCTTCATACATTCAGTACCTTCAGGAACTTCTTGTTGAGGATATTCAACAAGGAGTTTCTGATTTTTTTGTTTTTCTTGGTATTGAGTGGAGGGTTCTGGTTGATAATGACACTGAACGAAACTTATGAGGGTGAATTCAGTATACCACTTCGCATGACGGGTGTTCCTCGTAATGTGGTTATTACCAGTGACCTTGATTCTGTTGTCCGTTTTACTGTGCGAGACAAGGGATATATGATTGCGTATTATGGTCTTGATGATACATTCCGCCCTATCTATGTCGACTACAAAGTTCATAGTGACGGACGAAGTAAGGGAGATGTACCCATTGCAGACCTTCAACGTCAGATTTATCTTCAACTGTCAAAGAGTTCAAAGATAGCTTCTGTCAAGGCGGGAAAGTTCTCTTTCTCATTTAACTTTGGTCGTCATAAAAAGGTACCTGTACGCCTTTTGGGGACAGTAACACCTGGTGATAATTATTATCTTGCTCGTGTAGACTTTACTCCAGATAGCGTTCAGGTTTATGCAGCGCGTAATGTGTTGGACAGTATTCAAACAGTCTATACAGAGCGACAGTATATTACCAATTTTACAGATGTCAAGGAGTTGACTGTAGACCTCCGAAAGTTTACGAATGCCAAGTGTGTTCCTTCCAGTGTAAAGATGAAACTCTATCCAGATGTACTTACAGAGGAGACGGTTGAGGTACCAATTGAAGCTGTCAATATGCCTGACAACAAGGTGATGCGTACCTTCCCAAGCAAGATAAAAGTGAAGTTTGTGGTAGGTGCCTATCGTATGCGTTCGATGCCAAAGAATGCGGAGACAAAGGAACTTCTCCCTGTAGGTTTCCGTGTTGTAGTCAACTACGAAGATATAGAGAAAAATAATAGCGAGAAATGTCCTATCTATGTGATAAGTTCTCCTAATGGTGTACGCAACGTACGACCAGAAGTAAATACGGTTGATTATCTCATTGAGCAGCGATGATAGTAGCGTTGACTGGTGGTATTGGTAGCGGAAAGTCTTACGTCTGTAAGCTTCTTGCGGAACGAGGTATCTCTGTTTATGATTGTGATGCGCACGCAAAGGAATTGATGCGTACCTCCCAACCACTACAACAACAACTCTCTGCACTTGTCGGTGAGGATGTCTTCCGTGATGGTGTCTTGCAAAAAGCCATTCTTGCAGCCTATCTCTTACAGAGTGAGGCACATGTACAGGCGGTCAATGCCGTGATACATCCTGCTGTAGCTCATGATTTTGAGCAATCGGGTCAATCGTGGCTTGAGAGTGCGATACTCTTTGATAGTGGTTTTGATAAGCGTACTCATATAGATAAGGTAGTATGCGTTACAGCGCCAGAAGAAGTACGTATTCGTCGTGTGATGGCACGTGATAGTATTAGTAGGGAAAAGACCCTTGAGTGGATAGCACGTCAACTACCGCAAGAGGAAGTGATACGACGTAGTGATTATGAAATCATCAACGATGGTATATGCCCTCTCGCTCCACAGGTAGACCACTTGCTTTCCGTTATTTCAGAATAATTAAATTATAAACAAGAATAGATTAAAATGTTACAGACAATCCTTTCAATCGCAGGTAAGCCAGGTCTTTATAAGCTGGTAAGCCGTGGTAAAATGAATCTTATTGTTGAGTCGCTTGATGAGAGCCATAAGCGTCAGCCTGCATTCGGCACAGACCGTGTGACGAGTCTTGCTGATATTGCTATGTTCACAGAGTCTGACGATGTTCCATTGGGTGAGGTGTTGGCAAAGTTGCGCGACAAGGAAGAGGGCAAGGTGGCTTCTCTGAACTGGCGTAAGGCTTCAGCTAAGGAGTTGCAGAACTACTTTGCAGAGGTTCTTCCTGACTTCGACCGTGATCGTGTACACACAAGCGACATCAAGAAGCTCCTTCAGTGGTATGAAATTCTCGTTAAGGCTGGTATCACCAACTTTGAAGAGGATATGAAACCAACAGAGGGCGATAACATTGATGACAGATTGTAATATTACTTTCAAGTCAGAAAACGAAACAATAAAAGCACTGTGACCGAACTCACAGTGCTTTTTTCTTGTCTATTCTAAGGCTAATTGACGGCTAACTAAAATCGTTTTGCATAGTTACCACGGAAATACCAGTCTGGAGTGTCAAGGTATTTGATCTGTGGATTAATACTGAACCACTGGTTAAAAATCTCAATTTCTTGCGCTGGCGTATAGCCTTGTGCAAGCAGGTAGACGGCTTCTCCCTTCTTGTTGACTGCTTTGTCTACAACAATGACAGTATGTCCGGGATGACCACCGTTGATAATCACATCGCCAACCTGCAATTCTTTGCCTGTAATAGTAGTTAACTCCTTTTCAAGTGAGGCTGTTCCTGCATACGTAAAGACGAGATTTAAATACTTACGGAATGTCTTATAAGAATAATCTGCAGCAGTGTCCTTACTATACCAGCACCGCCATGTCTTCTTATCAATGTGGATACGCTCTCCTTTTGCCCAACGAGCGTAATCAGCTCTGAAGCCATTGGTAAAGTTGAAGTGAATCTTGTCATACTGCTTTGTTTGCCAAAGCCATAAGGCTCTTAGGTAGATAACAGCGTCAGCACACTGTTCTACCTCTCCATGACCAAAGTCAATGTCTACGACCGCACCAGCATAATTTCGCCGTTTGATACTACCATTATAATAATGTAAGTCACTTCCAACAGGCTTAAGTGGTAAATTTCGTAGGAACGAACCAAATGTACCCTCAGTAAGTTTTACTTTTTTGTAGCCAGGGGGAGGTGCTAAACGTTGCTTTTTAGCAGTGGCTGCTTGCTCAACAGTGAGAGTATTCTCTACTGACTGTTGTGATTGTCCGTTAGTCTTTCCTGTACATGAGAGTAAGAAAGCAGACAATATAATGGGGATAGTATGCTTTGTCTTCATCGTCTTCCTTAAATGAATATTATCGTCTTCACTCGCAAATATACGTATAATCTGCTAACTTGTCAAGTTGTTGTTATAAAAAGTGTTGTATTTCTTTTTGTTTTAAGGGCGAGTATAGGTGTTTTTCATATAGCTTTAGCGAAAGAACAAAAGTTAAGGATAAAACAGAAGTATAGCTAAGACTGTCAAACCACCTATTTTATTATTACCCTTCGACACAGAAACCCTTTTTGTTTTAAGCCATCAAAGTCGTAGAGGAGGATTTGAAAAATCATTACATAATTTCGAATAAAACAGCTATAAATAAGGATAAAAATACGAGAAAAAGGCAAGTTTGTAACTAACAGGGAATCAATTAATTACAAAGTAGTAAAGTAAAAGGTGCTTAATAGGACTTCAAAAGGGCGTTAGTTGGGCCTTAAAAGGGCACCTTTTGCAAGTCAATTANGCGTCTTTTAGAAGCTAAAAGAGCATGTTTTGGTTTTGAGTTGCATGAAAATAGTTTACATATATTGGATGGTAAGGGAATAAACTGTTATCGGAAGAATCAAAAAAGCCCCCAAACATTTTCTGTCTGGGGGCATATTCACCAATAACTAATCCATTTTATCAAGGTTCTTCAGCTTATAGCGTCAGAACAAAAACCTTTCATCAGGGAGTAGTGGAGCGTTTAGCCCACTGTAATCTGGCGTGCAACCTTCTGCTCTTCAACCTTAATCTTAGGCAAGGTAATGGTGAGTACACCATTTGCAACACGTGCAGCAATACTTTCCTTCTGAACATCATCAGGCAGAATAAGTGTCTGCTCATACTTGCTATATGCGAACTCACGACGGAGGTAATGAGCCTTTTGCTCGCTCTCCTCGGCTTTCTTTTCCATCTTGATGGTCAAGTCGCCATCGCTGTTGATATTAACATCGAAGTCCTCCTTACTCAACCCCGGTGCTGCAAGTTCTACTATATAATCTTTTTCAGACTCCAGTACGTTGATAGCTGGTGCTGTTGGATTTGCCTTAGGCATATTTGTAGTGTTCAAAAAATCATTGAAAACCTCTGGTAACCATGAATTTCTATACATAATTTTATCTCCTTTTCTTTAATTTGTTTGTTAATGTTTTGTACTGACTATTATGCAAGGAGCATACCATTAGAGTTTTTGTGACATTTTGTCTGTTCTTTCTGACAATTTGACGTATAACCCATATGGGGCTTATAGGGCTGATAGGCTTAATAAAACCACCGTTTACTTATAATTAATGGGTGATTATACACCTTTTAGTTTGGAATAATATTATTTTTAGGAGATAATAAAATAAAATGTAATAAAACTTTGTTTGTGTGTAAATAATTCTTATATTTGCGGTATGTTAATCAAAAATTAGATGTCAATGAAGAATTTTTACTTATCTGCAAAGCTGTTTGTAAGCCTTTGTTTAGCTGGTTTTACAAGTACGGCATACGCGCAAAATGGAACACCTCGAGCGGCTAAACCTATGGGAGAAGTTGCTACTGAGCAGACAACAGTAGAGTTGTTAGATGATCCTTTTTTCTATTCATTTAATGATGGTAAGCCTACGCATTGGGTTACTGTAGGAACTGTTACTCAATTGAGGGCTGGTGATCGATACAGTAGTGATACTGGTTTCGGTGTTGGTATTGAGACTGCTGCTAATGTGGAGGGATGTCTTAAGCAGGTGATTGACCTTAAGCGTACAGGAAAGGAGGTAGTGCAAGGCGATGAATTAGAATGTCTTGTACATTATAGTACGATAGAGAGCAAGCGTAGGGAAGGTCCATTCCGTCTTGCTTTGCGTTGGTTGGATACTGCTGGTAACGAACTCGTTTCTACCGAAAAAGACTTTATTAATAATCCTGATATCTACTTTGGACGTATGAAAGCGTATGGTGATTTGAAGTTCCGTACGGTTTGTCCAGCTGGTGCAGTGAAGTTAGAGTTTGCTCTTTTGGTAGCTCCAGGAAGTCAGGTACGCATGGACGACTTCAGTGTGTTGCGTTTATCAGACAAGGATAAAACTCCACTCGTAGCTATTCTTCCACAGTATCGTACGATGATGGGTGAGGTCGGACAAGCTACAACCTTTCCAATCGCCTTACAGGGTATGCACCTTAGTGCTGATCAGACACCAAACTTCGGGGGTACTAAGTCTTCTTCTGTAATGAAGTTAGATGTTGAGAAATTACCAAGGAATAGTACTATTAAAGCTAATCTGACAATTACGCCACAGGTAGCAGGCGTTTATGTGGGTAGTAATACCTATAAACTCCGCTTCTCTGGTGCTGATGCTGAAAACAGTGGTTCGCTCAATTTGACTGGTTATTTTAAGAAAGCAGGTACTACTCCAACGATAAAACTTAAGTCGGGACAGGTTCGTGAGATGAGTGCAGCACCTAACAAGACTGACGAACAGTTACTTGATTTTGATATAAAGGATGTTATTACGAATGTTAACCTTGCTCTGAAGCATGATGCAAATTCTCCTTTCCGCATTGATGTGGGACAGTATTACTATGCGACAAGTTCTGGTAAGCTCTATCATCGTCCTGTAAAGGTGACCTTCGCACCACGTAAAGCAGGAGTCTATGAGGCTGAGTTGAGGGTTTCAAGTGTCTTGGCAGATACGTTGGTTATCAAACTTAAGGGTGTTTCTGAGGCTGCTACTTCAGCTGATTTAGTTGAGAATTTCACGGATAATCGTGCGATGGACAATCGCTTTACTGGTGATGCGTGGAAGGGTTTTCATAAGTTTGACTTAGGTTACTGGAAACTTAATGGTAAGTGGAATAGTAAAAGTAATGTTACGTTGGCAGCAAAAGACACACTCTACTATGATGAATTGGTTGCCAATGGAGTTAATACACTTCAGCTATCTCCAGTAAGTAGTGCTGCAAAGTGTACTGCCGAATATTCTATTGATGGTGGTGGTCACTGGAAATCACTCACTGTAGGCGATGCAGATGGTAAATATGTTGTGGGTACGCATCGTCCTACCCTCGTACGCTTTGTATCTTCAGAGAGTGTAGAGGTTCAGCGTGTTACGATCAGTCCAAATACTGTAGATGAACGGGAAGCATTCGATAAGATTGAAGAAGCAATGCTAAAGGATGCGGATAGCAAACCTTTAGCAGTCCTTAATGAAACTTTCTCAGACTTACGCCATACACGTATTCTTGGCTTGAAGGGTTGGCAGAACCTCACTATACGTGGTGAACGTCCATTCTATGCATGGCAACAGAAGAATGCAGATCAGTCGGTTGTAGAGAATGAAGTAGCACAGATTTCTTTCTTGAAATATGGTGTTGAGGATAGACGTGAGCATGAAAGCTGGCTTATTTCTCCAACCCTATCTTATAAGAATGCACAAAGTAAGGATTTAACTTTCAGTTTGATGTATCGTAATCAGACTACTAATGGCGAAGAACTGTTCGGCTTTTATATCATCACAGAGAAGGATGGTAAGGCTACACCTTACTTCTTAGATATATCTCAATATGTCCCAGCAGGGGTTAAGTTGGAGCCTGATATGTGGTTTGATTACCGTATAGACCTTTCTAAGGTAGAAGGACTTGCAATCGATGATAAGTTCCATGTGGCTTTTTCTTACTATAGTCCTGTGGGGGGTAATGCTACTTCCCTGAACTTTATGATTGATGATGTAACCTTCGGACGTACTGACCTTCCAGAACTGAGTGTTGACAATGACTTCATTCAGTTTGTATTCCGTCCAGGACAAGAGATGACACCTCAGCCACTTAATATATATAGTGATCGTACAACGGCACCTGTAACAATTACCTTGGCACCTTCCGCTCAGAAGAAGTATTTTAAACTTTCACATGAGAAGTTGCCACTCGAAGGTGGTTCGATTGCCGTTGGCTTCAAAAGTAATGACTCAAAGACGCACGCTGCTGCACTACTTGTCCAGACACGTGGGGCAGAACCTATCATCGTGAAGTTGCTTGCTCAACCTATCACTGCAGGTATCAGCAATGTTGCTGGTGGTGATGATGATGCACTGTTACCAATTGTTAGCGGTTCAGAACTGACCATTAACGGCAAGTATCAGACGTATCAGCTTTTCTCAACAGACGGTAGTCTCTTGCAGCAAGGCGGTTATCAGCAGCGTATTGACTTATCTGGTGTTCAGCCAAAGGTATTTGTCTTGAAGCTTAACACCGATAAAGGCGTAAAGTCTTTCACCTTAAAGCGTTAAGGAATCAGTTTCTGATACCTTGAGTGTGTGTCAGAAAAGAGCAACAAGAAAGGGGACAGACGTCGATGTCTGCCCCCTTTTGTTTTGCTTTCTCACTTTGTTTCTTTTGCTCCTCCTGCTTTAATGGAATAAAAGATTATTCCTTTTCAAGCAGGTGTTGTAATACAACCGCGTTGTTATGTTCCTCATCATGTGCCGCAAAGAGTAGGGTAGCGGTAGGATGTTCCTTGAGGACAGCACGCAGTTCGTCTAAGGCTCCACTTGCAGTTAACTCTGCACGATATCGTTCAGAGAACTCTGCAAACCGGTCGGGGTCATGACCGAACCACTTACGCAGTTCATTACTTGGCGCAACAGATTTCAACCAAAGGTCGATTTGTGCCTTTTCTTTACTGATACCTCGCGGCCATAATCGGTCAACGAGGATTCGATAACCGTCGGTTTCTTCAACCGGCGCGTAAGCACGTTTGATTTTCATTATCTTATTCCATCATTAATGCCCGTGGGAATATTATCTCGTTTTCTACGAAGATATGTTCGAGGAGATTGTCGCGGAACTGACGAAGGTCTGCAAGTGCCTTCACATATTCTGGTTCAGCACCCTCAGGGGCTGTGTAATCATTTGTTAGTTCTGCAATACGCTCATGACGTTCTATCTCGTCGTTGTGGTCAGCCATCATTGCATTGATCGGATGTTGGATTGTACCACAATGGAAAGGTGCATGCTCTTGACCATACTCAGCTGCATTGAAAATGTCGATAATGTATGGAAAGAGAATATTCTCTTCCTTCTGACAGTGGAGGTCAAGGTCGGCAACACTGTTGCGGAAATGATCTACTACACGATCGAGTTCAGGATGATTAGCTGTAAGTGAGTTCAATCTGATAGCAAGTTCCTCACCCTGCTTGCGAATGTAACGATGATGAAACTTTAGTACATAGTCTACAAGTAGGTCGAGGTCCCATGCTTTAAAAGGGATAGTGCTTTGAGAAAATGTTTGTGTCATTGTTATCTTTACTTTATCTTGTTCGTTTTATTTATGTGCAAAATTAAATATAATCGAGGAGAAAGTGGGGTAACAAATGTGTCCAAGTTGAGTTAAATCGAGTTAAATTTGTAGTAATCAAGAGAATCTTTGTAACTTTGTGACCATGGAAAATAATGTAATGAAAGCACTCCGTTCCTGTCCACTTTTTGCAGGAATGAGTGAGATTGAAATAGACCTAACATTAGGAAATATTAGTTATCAGCTTGTATCTCTGCCTTCACATGAGGTATATGCCTTAGCGGGTATGCCTTGCAAGTATGTTGATATTGTTGTAAGTGGTAAGCTTATCTGTCGTATGGCAGCTTTATCGGGCAAACAGGTAGAGGTGAGTCGATTGCATAGTGGCAATATGGTAGCTCCTGCTTTTATCTTTTCTAAGGACAGGAGTCTACCTGTCAGTGTCGAAACAGATGGTAAAGTACAGCTATTTCGCATGCGTCCAGAGGAGTTGAAGCGTCTAATAGATTTGGATGAGACGATTCGTATGAACTATATTCGTATTCTCTCAAATATTGATGTGTTCTTGACGCAGAAGATGAAGGTGCTTAGTCTGTTTACTGTACGTGAGAAGGTAGCTTATCTTCTGATGGAACGTGCAGGAGAGCAGGGCAGCAATGAGGTACATTTGGAGCGTTCACGTCAGGAGATAGCAGACTCGTTTGGTATCCAGAAGTTCTCCTTGCTTCGTGTTCTATCTGACTTTGAGAAAGAGGGGGCGATAGAGATTCATGGGCGAACAATCAAGATTCTGGATCGTAGGAAGATGTTGAAGTAAGTGTTCTATCCCTTAAGTATATTTTATTTATTCTATATTTTAAGAATTAATGTTACTGAATATTTTATTTATTGTCGTGGGTATAGCCCTCGTTTTATGGGGTGCTGACCGCTTGACAGAGGGTGCTGTGGCTGTAGCTGAGAAGATGAAGATGCCGCAAATAGTGATAGGATTGACAATTGTCGCAATGGGTACAAGTATGCCTGAGTTCTGTGTAAGTTTTATTTCTGCATTGAAGGGAACATCAGACTTGGCAGTAGGTAATATTGTTGGCTCCAACATCTTTAATGCTTTACTCATTGTTGGTGTGTCGGCATTGGTGGCACCGATGACGATTATGGAGACAACGGTAAGAAAGGATATTCCTTTTGCACTTGTAGCATCAGCTTTGTTGTTGATAATGTGTCTCGATGGAGATATTAGTAGGCTTGATGCTGGTATTCTCTTTGTGATGTTCCTTATTTTTATGTATATGACACTTAAAGGTGCTAAGAAGCAAGGAGCGGATGCTGAAGAGGCTATAGAGGGTGAAGGAAAGAAGCCGATGGCTACTTGGTTATCTGTTGTATGGATTCTCGTCGGATTGCTTTGTTTGATAGGTGGTAGTAACTTGTTTGTAGAAGGGGCTACGGCTGTTGCAACAAAGCTTGGTGTATCGGAGGCTGTGATTGGTTTAACAATCGTGGCAGGAGGAACTTCTCTTCCAGAATTGGCTACAAGTGTTGTATCAGCTCGTAAAGGAAATAGCGGTATTGCAATAGGAAATGCACTTGGTTCTAATGTGTTTAACATTCTTGCAATCCTTGGCATTACGGGTATGATAACCCCAATGACATTGAAAGGTATTACTTATATAGACCTTTCTATGCTGGTTATCTCAATCATGCTCGTATGGCTCTTCTCGTTTACGAAGTACAAGATTGAACGATGGGAGGGAGCTGTGCTTACGGCTGTGTTTGTAGGTTATATCTATTCCTTACTATAATTTATTCCTTTGCTTTAGCTTAGAAGGTTGCTTTTGAGCTAAAGCAAAGAAACAAGATACTATTGACTTATCAGTAACTACCCATCTTTTTTGGATGTGTTGATGCTCAGCACGTGTTGTGTAAATGCCCAGCACATATTGTGTTAATGGTAAACACGGATAGTATTTAGCGTTAATTGTCAGGCAAAAGATTGTTATGGTGGAGTCAACTTCTTATTAGTAAAGCGCTGTATAAGCATGATATAGAAAAGATTTATTGGAGTACAATATACTTAATTCAAGAAAAAGAGTCATATCTGAACTCATGATTAGAGTTAGATATGACTCTTCTTTTATGTCTATATGATGTGAAATATCGGAGTGTCTGGCACAAATTTGCCACTTCCTCGAATGAGTTTACAAAAGTTTTTATACTTTTAGGCTTTTGTTTTTCACACCATTACTTTTCTCTTATTTCAACTTCTCAGCCAAGACTTCCTGCAATCTGTTCTCACGGAGATCCATTGCAACAATCTTACCCTGTGGGTCGACGAGGATGTTAGAAGGAATACTGCGGATACCATAGACAGCTGCTGCACTCGACTCCCAGCCTTTGAGGTCTGACATCTGAGGCCAAGTCATACCTAACTTCTCAACGGCAGCAGACCATTGCAGCTTTTTGCTATCGAAACTGACACCAATAATTTCTAATCCTTTGTCCTTATAACGATTGTAAGCTGCTACAACGTTTGGCATTTCTGCACGACATGGACCACACCAACTTGCCCAGAAATCTACCAATACATACTTGCCTTTACCAACCCAATCGCTGAGTTTTACCTGCTTACCATTGAGGTCTTGCATTGTGAGGTCTTTATACATAGAACCTGGCTGACGCAACTTATAAGACTCGAACAACTGCTTTGGCTTTGTCATTTCAGGCTCGTTATAGTAGCCAGTGTTAGGATCGCAAAGTTCTTTCAACTCATCGAACTCAACGTCATACATAATCTTAGCAACGTATTTCGCTGGGAACTTTGTGTCTTTAAACTTTCTTGCAATCTCTAAGGCAGTAGTCTTCTGTAAGTTGTCAAGAGAATCAGCTTTACTCATAATCTCGTTCAACTTAGCCTTTTCTGCATCCGTGAAGGTTGCTGGGTCTTTCTTACCGAAAGCCTGATAGTCAGCCTCAAGTGATTTAAACTGTGCCTCTATCTGAGACATTTTCTCTTCGTATGGCTTGATGTCCTGCGCATTTGCAGTGAGAACAGCTGTAGCCAGAGCTGTCATTAAAATAATCTTCTTCATGTTAATCATTCTTTTGATAAGGCTACAAAAGTAATGATTTTCTGCTTATCACAATGGTAAATTATGTTTTTTTATGCGTTTACGACCTTTTTATATGTAATTGGGAATGTTGAATATGCTATGAGTGCGAGTTTAATGATGCTTTTATACAGTTATAGTAAGTGAATTTTTATAAATATAAACACAGGTCGTTAATATCTGTATTAAAAAGTTCTGTCTATGAAAGTATTGCAAAGATATTAAAAATACAAGGTATGAAAGCTATGTTATGTTGAATATTTATTAATAATACATACCTTTTTGTATTGTTTTTTACATAAAGTATTATTTTTGTATGGCTGAATTAGAGAGGATGAACTTATCAGCTAAAAAAACTATTACATAATATAAAACTTTATGGTTAAACATTTACACTCAGTCCTGACACTTGTGTTAGGATTCTTTTCTGTGGCTGCGTCAGCACAAGCACCAGCTACTGTAACAAAACCAGATGATGGTTATTATCGTATTGTAAATGCTCGTCAGCGTACAGATGGCAAACAGTATGTTTATGTAACGGGTAAAATTGCGGCACAGCCTAATGCCACTAAGGCTGAGGCAATGACATTGCCAGGTACTGTTATTCACCTTAAGACAGAGAATAATAGTAAAAACCCTAATTGGCTCGATGTGACAAAACTTCGCTCTCAAGGTGTTGATGTTATTAATGGCTACTTAAATCCAGCTATTGCTCAGGTGAACGAGGCTTTGAAGAATAGGCTGAAAGCTCAGCTTGGCACATTTGTAGGAACTGCAGCTTATTACGGCATCAATGCAGAGGTTATTGGCAAGTGGGACCTGAAGATGCACATGCAGCCAGTTACTACCCCTGATGGTCGTTCTGCTTACTATGCTTTTGCAACGGTTCCTTCTATGCAACCAGTTGTAGATTTCTATGATGAGTTTGCTATTAGAGCAAAATTTGGTGCTGGTATTGCAGGACAGATTAAGGCGGCTGTAAGAGGTCTCTCTAATGACTTGTACTTGGCTTTAGAGGCAAAGAATCCTGATAAGGTGTGGGATGCTGTGCAGGTACTTGCTTTGGCAAAGATAGCAACAACTGAATATAATAACACTGAAATCATGGACGTTGTTAGACGTTATTTCGGTGTAGACCGTATTAATCAGGGGCGTACTTACTACTTGATGTCTGGTGCACTCAAGAAGATTGAAAAGGGTAGAGCTTATAATCCAAGTGACTTGGCTAATACATCTCATAATGAATATGATGGCGCACTTCCTAAGTTCGACTTTGTCAATAACAATACTACAGACCAGTGGTTTGGAGCAGAGCTTCCTGTAGTAAAGGATGCTGCTATGTGGATCCTTGAAAAGGTTGATGATACAAACTACTTTGGTGTAAAGCCTTCTACTAACATGAGGGGTAGAGATGGTAAATATTATACTACACTTTATGTAGACTTCCCATTCCAAATTAAGGGTGATGTGAAAGCTTATACTATTGAAGGCGTTGAAGCTAAGAATGCAGATGGTTATTACTTCGCAAAAGTGAAGAAACTTGCTCAGCAAGGCGATGTTGTTCCAGCTCAGACTGCTGTCGTTTTGGAGTGTAACTCAACAAATCCTGCTGATAATCAGTTGTTGCCTCAGGGTGATGAAAAGTTTAATCCAAGCGATAACCGTCTCTGTGGAACATTCTTTGGAGAGGCTATCAATGGCTTGACCGTAAAGGATGGTACTGGAGCAGAACACAATGTAACACGTGATAATATCCGTGCTTTCAATATCAACACCGCTGATAGCAGAAACCCAATTGGTTTCTATAAGGTGAAGAGTAATGTTACTAATATCCCTGGTAACAAGGCTTTCCTTGTACTTACCAATGCTGAGGCACAAGCTAAGGGCTTTGTCTTAGAGTTCGAGGATGGTGGTACAACTGGTATTGAGACTATCGAAAACTCAAAGCATAGCACAGAGAGTGGTGTTTACTACGATTTACAGGGTCGTCGTGTTGAGAATCCAACTCGTGGTGTCTATATCGTGAATGGTAAGAAGGTTGTAATTAAGTAAGAAGGGAGTACAATTATGAAGAAGATATATATAGCTCCTCAGAGTGAGAAGGTCGTACTGAATGTTAATGGTGACATTCTTGACAATCATTTTGGTAACCATAGTGGTGTACCAGTAGAGCCAACTAATCCTAAACCTGGTGACAGAGGAGAGTCAGGTGAAGTAGAAGGTTTTGAAGCAAAAGAAAACGAATGGGGAGAAATAGCATTCACTCCTTGGGAAGATTAAGCTTCTATAAGACAATTTACAATATCGTATTTAGCTACGCCTAAACTTATATTGTATATCATTTAAGTGTGTTAGAATACTGATTCTATTGACAGACAGGGCGTCTGTTATTGTAGTTCAGTGTTTTAACACACTTTTCTTTTTCTAAAGAAGTTAAGGCTATTTGGATAAAAATGTGTACCTTTGCAGCCACTTTATTGAATAGGGGTACTTGATTAACCCCCTTTAACAAAACAAGACAATGACAAAAAGTAAACAACAAGTGAGTGTGCTGTTTATGCTTTTCAGCATCCTCTTTTGCGTTTGCCTTATTGCGGCAAACATCCTCGAGACAAAGCAAATCTCTGTGTTAGGTATCTCATTGACAGGTGGATTGATTGTTTTTCCAATCTCTTACATCATCAACGACTGTGTTTGTGAGGTGTGGGGATTCCAAAAAGCGCGCCTGTTGATATGGACAGGCTTTGCAATGAACTTCTTCTTCGTGTCAATGGGTGCGTTGTGTGATTGGATTCCGGGTGCCCCTTATTGGACGAATGAAGCAGGTTTCCATGCTATCTTTGGTTTGGCTCCACGTGTGGCAGCAGCTTCTTTCGTAGCTTTCATCGTAGGTTCATTTGCTAATGCCTATGTGATGAGTAAGATGAAGATTCGCGACAAGGGACGTAACTTCTCATTACGAGCAATTCTTAGTACTATTGTGGGTGAGAGTTTTGATTCAGTTATCTTCTTCCCATTAGCGTTGGGCGGTGTTGTTCCAACAGAAGAACTCCCAAAGCTCATGCTTTGGCAGGTTTTATTGAAGACAGTTTATGAGGTTATCGCTCTTCCAATCACCATTCGCATAGTAAAGGCTTTGAAGGAACATGAGGGAGAGGATGCTTATGATAATGATGTAAACTATAGTATTTGGAAGATATTTGCATTAAGTTAAATAAAACACAAGTTAAGCCAATAACGTTTATTGCACATTAGGGTACTAAACTTATTGGCTTAATTTCTTTAAAAAGAAGAATATGGAAAGAGAAAATGAAGGGTTAAAGTCATTAGGTTCAAAGACTCAATACAGAATGGATTATGCACCAGAGGTGTTGGAATCATTTGTTAACAAGCATCCTGATAATGACTATTGGGTACGCTTCAACTGTCCTGAGTTTACCAGTTTATGTCCTATTACAGGTCAACCAGACTTTGCAGAGATTCGTATTTCATACATCCCAGACGTACGAATGGTTGAGAGTAAGAGTTTGAAGTTATATCTTTTTAGCTTCCGCAACCACGGTGACTTCCATGAGGATTGTGTAAATACGATTATGAAGGACCTTATCAAGTTGATGGATCCTAAGTACATCGAGGTGACTGGAATCTTTACTCCACGTGGTGGTATCAGTATCTATCCATACGCTAACTATGGCCGTAAGGGTACAAAGTATGAGCAGTTAGCCGAACAACGATTTATCACGCACGAATAAAGAAGTATGTTCCTTGTTCGTAACAAATGCTGATTGTTATGACAACTAAGCGGATTGTATATTCTATCTTCTTACTTCACATCCTACTGTGCTTCAGTTGGTGGATATTGCACATGTGTCTGCCAGATGGTCTACGGCTCAATGTTGTCTTAGACAGCTTATTATATTATGGTATGCTCTGCATCCTTCCTATATGGCTTTATCCCATAGGAAGAGTCATCAGAAAGAGCCTAAACCATAATAAGCTGTTAGGTGTGTTGGTGATTATCCTCTCCAGTGTGGTTGTACTTGTTGGTGGATTTATAGCTCTGCTTGTTTTCACTTTTAGTGGTCCAAAGTCTGTATGGTATAAAGATAAGACTTATGTCATTACAGAAGGTTCTGCATTATCTATATATTCTTTCTTCGTGTGCGATAGGGGAGGAATAGTAGATAAGGTGAAGTATAAAGGGTTCACTGGTGGTTCGCCGCTCATCCCTGATTCTGCACAATGGAAGTTCTATGACCAGTGGGGAGTACTGATGGCATGGTCGGATAATAAGCTTGATAAAGCCCGAGGCATGAAGGCTTATAGTCTTTTTGTTATCGACTCCTTATTATATAATCGTCATCAAAAGGAAATCCTTAACCTACGTAAGTCTTATCTTGCAAAGGAACAGAATTATATCCTCAAAGGGTTTCTTTCATATGGAGGAGGCTCTATTCCCGCCTATCAATTCAGATATAATACGAAGACACGGATAATGACTGTATCTGAATGGGATGGCTATTACCTGGAGGGCAATCGTATTAAATTGTCCAAAGAGGCGAATGATAGCGTCATAACGCTAATTCGTCAGCACCCAGAAGCACGGGTAAGAGATGGTGAGCATCGTGATCGTTATGGGAAAGGGAAAATGTGTTCATCACTTGAAGTAAATAATCGCACTATCTTTGATTGTGTTGGAAGTGATTTCTCACGCATGCCTGCTCCTTTCCGAAATATCATGCGATTGTTTGCAAGTAAGGATGTACAGGGCAATGAACTACTGCTTAGTTTAGATAAGTCCAGGTGATTTGTCAATATTGAGTGCGCAACAAAACACACTATATACCCCTATTTTAGTTTCATTTTTGTTTGCTGTCATATTTAACATTTGTCGTAATAATCTAAATTATAGTGTATTACAAGTCGTAAGGGCATGACAGAAGTGACAGCAAATATGATTTTGCTTAGTCTCAATTTGTTTTTAGTTGGAAAGCAGTGGATTTTTTCTTTTATTAAAAAAAATAAGTATAGTTATGTTTTGTCTTTTTAAGAAATTATACTTACCTTTGCACAAGTTAAGTTTAATTAGGACTATTAATTTGGCTGGAGAGTAATTGTGGTCGCTTGTTAGTGAGTTCTACATATCTAAGAAAGTGAATCTAACTGAGTTTAAGGTCCTAAGAATATCATATATTCGTATATAATAAATATAACTTTAAGACTAATTAAATTTAAGAAAACAAATCATAATTACCAAATGAAGAAAAATGTAACAAAGGGCCTAAGAAGTGTCTATACACGGCCTCAGATGAGAAGTTTAGTTGTTGATGTTGTGCCAATTTTGGCAGGTTCTCCACCCACGCAAGAGCATCCGACAGTCACAGGCGACCACCAAGATGCAAATAATGAAGATGGACCTCAGTCTATTGGTGGTAGCTCTAATGAGGCGTGGCCTGGTAACTGAATAGTGAGTAATTCTAAATGATAATACAACTAAAAGTCTTAACAAGTAATGAATAACAATTTTATGAAGATTAACCTCTTTGTTCTTGGTGCTGCTCTGACGATAGGTATGAGTCTCACCTCATGTGCTCAAGATGACATGTTAGAGAAGAACAAGACAGAAGAGAAGGAACATAAGAATGAACACTTAACCTCTTTTACTGGTGGTGCAGTAATGACACGCACTTCTATCACTTATCCAAAAGTTTTCAAATGGACATCTGGTGATAAGATATGGGTAGAAGATGACAATGGCGTATGGCAACAGAGTACAAATACGATAGGTGGTGGCACTGATATGTTTGATCCTATCCAAGAGGAGGAATCATTCACCTTCCAAGTACCAGGACAGTATAAAAACAAGAGTAGTTATAGGGTGCTTTATCTCGGAAAGGGATCCACTGATAAGAAAATAACATTTGCTTCTACACAGCAGCAAATGAAGCCTAATAGTGGTTTAGACGTTGGCAAATATGGCGATTGGGGTATGGCTACAACTTCAAAGACACCTGATGGTAACTTTAAGTTCACTCTTCAGCACAAGGCTGCTATACTTTGCTTTATGCCTTTCAATGGTAAGACAGAATTAAGTTCGACACGTATCAGTAAGATAGAGTTGACTTCTGATGGGAATATTGCAGGTACTTATACCCTGAATACGACAACCAATCAGTTGGAAGATGACGCTGTTAGCAAGACAATCACCCTAAAATCAAACTCATTTGGTGGTGGTCTCCTTTCTCCAAGCGAGTATAGAGATGGTTTCCCTTTAAGTAAGACAACAGCAGATATGGCTACTAATGGTTCGTTTGTCGTTATAAAGCCAGGTGCACACAAACTTACGGCTAAGTTTTATTTAGAGGATACTAAAACAGGAACCAAGGGTGTAGTAACAAAGGATTATGGTACTTTTACTTATAAGGAGAATACCACTTACAACATGAAAGTGGATATGGAAATTCCAAACTTCGACCAGAATTACTACATGTGGGACGCTAAGCAGAACTATTGGTATCCACATCAGACGGGTGGAACAGCCCCTATCTGGCAGCCTTGGAAGAATGGTTCAACTTCTGTAGGAACTGTTAATGGTCCAGAATCATATAATGCGAACTATCCAAAGAGTGATGATGCTGATCGTTATTGTAATGCTTCATTCCCTGGATATGGTGTTAGGAATGATGCGCAAACAGAGCTGTTTAAGAAGTTGCCAAATGCTAACGAGATGGCATGGTATGTATTTAAAGGCGATCCACATGGCGATAAAAATCAATTATTCTCTCTCTTAGGTCATCTTTATAAGGGCGGTATGTGGATTCTGAAAAGCCAATATATCACTGGTATGAACAAGGAAACAGCGCCAAGCGAATTGGCTCCTGTAACTGATTTACGTGTCGCAGTAGAAGAAGAATATGCACAGAATACTCATATCCCAGAAACTCCTCCAGCAAAGGCAGACCTTCATAAGTATTTCTTCTTGCCTGAGTTAGGATGGTATGAGAGGGGAATCTGTATGAATATTGGCTATAACGGTTATTACTGGAGTTCAAGTGCTTTTGCGAAGAATAGTGTTGATGGGAAGAATGCCAGTTATGCCTTCAACTTATTCTTTAGACGGGATCCTACGTTTGGATACGTAATCTATGTAGAAGCAAGTAACCGAGAGAATGGTTTCAAAGCTGTACCATTTGAATAAGACGTTTGTCTCTTCATCGCAAGACGATGTTTGAGATGATAAGAATAAAATAGAAAAGGTTGGACTAACCATTGGTAGTTCAACCTTTTCTGCTTTCTGTACTATATGATAGGAGTTGTATCTCCTAACGGCAAGACGCCCTTCTCACATCGAGAAGGGCGTCTTGTTAGGGGGAAGAGAATATAGCTATGATAACAACCAAGGGCATAGCCCCTTATTCATGATAGCTATTTAGCTTTGAAAGATAGAACTTCTTAAAGTCGCTCCATCGATAGTAATATGGTGTAGAAGTCTTTGGAAGGGGCAGCGTCGCTTCCTCCTCGTTGAGTAAGACCTTTACGAGAACATCAGCTTTTGGATTCTTCGGATTCTTATAGAAAACAAACTGGATGTTAGCAGCCATAGGGACAATGCGTGTAGAACTCCAATCCTTCAGGGTAAGACTGTCAATGTCTGAAACCTTGATGTCATTGTTATTAAGATTCAGTAGGCACGTCAATGGCATAACCATCGTATCATGGCCGAAACGAAGGGTTGCGCCTGGATGAGGGAGCGCCAGACAAGAATCAGCATCAGTGATAATCTTGCGCAAGAGATTACGCTGTGAGAAAGGTTGATTACCTCCGCTTTGTGGTGCACTGGCATAACGTAAGTACCACCAAGCATTGCTCCTCTGCCATAGTTGGTACAACTCATCGGCTGTAAAGAGGTTGTATAGCGAGAGCGAATGGCGTATCTCTGAGTTCTGAACAATGCTTGCTAAACTGAAAAGGTCGAAGGTAAGCTGTCCTGCATCTACCTTCTTTGTCACGTATTCCTTATCCTTAAAGAGACGAGCCATCAATGGTTTGGTATCAATATTGCGTTTACCCCACTCGTCAATCGTATTCTTTACAGCACTGCTATCCCTTTGATGAGAGAGTTTCTTGTCTGGCTGCTTCATAAAATACATGTCATGTGCGCTCGCATCATGCCTAATTCTCAACCGAGGGTTATGCCGAATCAGTTCCTGCAGTTCGTTCTCCATGGATAGAATACAGCGGATAACATCCGTCGACTTGGCATCCACCCATACAGAATCACGGAATACAGATGGGAAACGACGATACATTCTTCGTGCAATCTGCTGATGCTGCTGTGCTCCTAATGGTGTCAGCTCTCCCCATCGTTTATAAGATTCTGTGTACATGAGGCGTAATTTCTTCAAGACGTCCTTTCCTTCATTGGTCAACACACCAGCCGAATCAGCTTGCTGTAGGGTTTCTATAGGACGGAGATATTGTTGCTCATGAATGAGATAGCGTGACCCATGTCGCCCATAATGCGATAGATATACAGGAAGATAGCCTGAAGGAGCAGGCGTTAGCCTACCCGAAGGATCTGGGTAAGCAAGGTAATTGTTGGCAGAAAGCTCAGGATGCTCACTGATCTGCTTTCTGAATGATTGTGCTGTGACGTGTAACGATGCTGAGATGGCTAACGCACAAAGCAAGATAAGTTGTTTTTTCATATCGTTGTGATTTGATCTAAACTACAGTGCAAAGGTAATCATTTTCTATAAACATACGTAATAGAGTATAAGTTAAAGGCTCATTCCATGTAAATGTCTATACTGCTTTATCTCATTCTTATGGTATTGCTGGTGTTGTTTATGCCCTCCGCACTAATGGTGCTCACCCTCCGCACTATATGTGCTGAGCATTAGCACCAATGGTGTTGGGCATCTATACTTTGGTAGGGAAGGGTAGGATAGGTCTGTCGGAACCTATAAGTGTGTGGGATAAGGTACTAAACGATAGTCTAAAAATACTTAAAACACTTTTGTTTACATGTAAATATCAAAGATAAATACTATCTTTGTTTCGTTCATAGTAGATTGACTATGCGCAAACTTGACTATAAAAGAATTACAAACTAACATAAACAATTATGCTACGAAAAACGTTTTTCATCATTGCTATGTGCTTGGTAGGACTGAGTGCATGGAGTATGGGAGTAGGAAACAAGGTGCGTGTGGGTGTTTTCCAAGGTAATGGCGGTGCACAAACGTGTATTTGGGAGACGATTGCATCCATACAATTGGATCCTGATATGGCGGTCCGAACTATCACTACGGGTGATATTGCGAATGGCGTTTTGAGGGATTTGGATGCTATCATTATCCCAGGAGGTGAGGGAGCGACGCAGTATATGAATCTTGGAGAGGAAAACATGGAACGAATAAGAAACTTTATTCGTTCAGGAAAAGGTGCTGTGGGTATCTGTGCTGGTGCCTATCTCTTTACAGACACACCAGAATATGCTTGTATGCACATCAATGGTGGAAAGGCAATTGATATTGAGCATGATAATCGTGGACATGGTATATCAGCCTTTTCCCTCACGGCAGAAGGTAAAAAACTATTCCCTGAGCTTGCTAAGCGTGATAAGTCATACGTCATGTATTACGAAGGTCCTGTCCTTGTAAAAAGTGACAGTATTCCACTTCCTTACACGACTATGGCGATAATGGAAACCGATGTGCATGAAGAGGGTAATGCTCCAGCTAACATGACGAATAATCGACCTTTCTTTATCGCCAATGAATATGGGAAAGGGCGTGTCTTTAGTAGTATCTCGCACCCAGAGGCAACACCAGGAATGATGTGGATGATACCACGCATGGTGCGTTGGACCTTACGCATGCCAGTCGTAGCATATTCGAAGCGAGTCGTTAATCCCGATTTATACAATCGTGAGATTCTTATGACGAAAGATGATTTGAGAAAGGAACGTGGATATTATAGAACATTCTTATACGGTTCGCCTAAGGAGAAGATAGCTGCACTCGACTGGTTACAGGCATGTCGCTCATGGGATGCTAAGCGTTGGGTGCAAGGCTTACTCTTTGACAATAGTCCTGCGGTAAGAGAACGTGTGGCTCGCTTTATTGCTGAGACTGATTATCTTCCCTTCTTATCTGACTTAGAAGCGGCATGTCGGGTAGAGCGTGATGAGCAAACGAAACAAAGTATGATGAGGCACTTTGAGCATCTGAAAGCATTATTGCCACATAAATAACCCTCATCTTGTAGAGTCTATTATAGGGTAGAAATGGATTAGACGTGGGCACTGTCTCGAAGGAGATATTACTTGAAAATAAATTTTCCTGTCATACTTGTCACTCAAAGGGACAGGTTAATGCGTTGATAAACAATGCTGTTATGAGAAATGTTAAAAGTGACAGCAACACGAAATTAAACTTATTATGGTAATAGAAGTAATAACTTCTCTTTGTTTTAGTAGGTTAGATTATTTCACTTCTTGGAAGATTCACAGATTAGTTCAATGATGATAAATAAAAAAAGGCAGCATCAAAGCTTAATTTGATACTGCCTTTTAATTTTTAGATAATCCCTTTTAGGATTAAAAAGTGGACCTGGTGGGAGTCGAACCCACGTCCGCACAAGGAAACCATACGCTTTCTACACGTTTATTCCAGCCTTCGATTTTCGTATGTCGGCAAGACCTGGACCACCAACCGACATCTTATCCTCTAAATCTTCATCAGTGCATCGAGGCATACACTGACTATTTCCGATTGAACCTGCATCGCTTACTCTCTGGATTCGGAACAACATCCTCGGAGCGATGTCTCGTCCAACTATCTAATAGTCGGATAAAGCCAGTAACCTACTGTACTTCGGTTAGGCAGCGAGAGCGTAATTGTTTTCGCCAATTAATTTTTCGATAACTGAGATTTAGGAGCCAGTCAACGATGCTCCGCGTGCTTACGTACCATCTCGTCTTGCCGTCAAATCCAAACAAGCCCATAGTACAATGAGGACTTTTATGGGTTTTAGTCGATGTTATTCGCCTTTATCCCTATGTTTATCCTCTTCTGTTTCCACTGAATCAGACTGCAAATATAAGGAGAGTTCACGAAACTACCAAATCTTTAACTACTTTTCTGCTTAATTTCATAGATAATTGCCCTCTGTCTGAAATTTGTTGTAACTTTGCAAGCACAACGCATTTGCGATGAAGATACAAGACATACAGAAATTATACGCTATGCTGCCACAGGCAGGAGCGATACAGAAGATACAGAAAGATAAGTCGATAAGAACTGTTTTTCTGCAAGGACTCGTGGCTTCAGCTGCTCCGATGTTCTTTGCATCAATAGCTGAACGATGGAAGACAACGACTGTTTTCGTGTTGAATGACAATGACGAGGCGGGTTATTTCTACAATGACCTCAAGACAATTGCTATGCCTGCTGACGGTGAAGGGAAGGTAGCAGAGGTGCTGTTTTTCCCATCGTCTTATCGTCGTGCAGTGAAATATGGACAGCGTGATGCGGGTAATGAAATCCTGCGTACAGAGGTGCTGACACGACTTTCAGCCCTTGCCTCGGGTGCTGACAACACTCTACCACTTTATATTGTCACTGAGCCATCAGCCCTATCAGAACTTGTTGTATCAAAAAAGCAGTTAGATGAACGTCGTTTGACATTGACTGTGGACCAGCATATTGATATTGTGGAGGTAGAGAAAACCTTACGTTCTTTTGGTTTTACAGAGACTGATTACGTCTATGAACCAGGTCAGTTTGCTGTGCGTGGTAGTATTATTGATGTCTATTCCTTCTCAAATGAACTCCCTTTCCGTATCGACTTCTTCGGTGATGATATTGAAACCATTCGCAACTTTGAAGTGGAGACGCAGTTGTCTACAGCGAAGTTGACACGTGTAGAGATTGTTCCAGAGCTGACAACGATGTCAGAAGAGAAGGTGCCTTTCCTTCAGTTCTTGCCAGAAGATGCCGTATTGGCATTTAAGGACTTCCTCTATGTGCGCGATGCGATTGATAATATCTATCAAGAAGGCTTTACTAATCAAGCTTTGACAGAGAAGTTAGAGGGTAAGACGGAGTTAGAACAGCGTGAATTGGAAGTGGCTTTCTGTAAGGAAGGACAACTGGTGCCAGCCTCACGTTGGATGAATGATGCGCTTGACTTCCGTCGTATAGAGTTTGGTATCAATTATTCCTCTTCAGACCTTGCAAAGAAGAAGGATGGCTCACGGGCTACAATTAACTTCAGTACCTCGCCACAACCACTTTTCCACAAGAACTTTGACTTGCTGTCTAAGACCCTTCGTGACTATCTTCTGCAAGGTTATAAACTCTATATCTTTGCAGATAGCGAGAAGCAGACTATACGTTTGAGGGATATCTTCGATTCATTGTCAGACACAAATGTCTCACCTGACTCTGAGAATCTGTCTGTAGCTGAACTGTCTGGGGAGGGGCAGGACGCGACGGTGGGAGCCTTACCTTTCACGCCAGTTAATCGAACGCTACATGAAGGTTTTGTTGATAGTACGCTGAAGGTATGTTTCTTTACCGATCATCAGATTTTCGACCGTTTCCATAAGTATAACCTCAAGTCAGACAAGGCACGTCAAGGTAAAATGGCTTTGACGATGAAAGAGCTGCAAGAAATGGAACCTGGTGACTTCTTAGTGCACGTAGACTTTGGAATAGGTAAGTTTGCTGGTCTGGTTCGTGTACCTGCTGGCGACTCTTATCAAGAGATGATACGTCTGGTTTATCAGCATAATGATATTGTGGACGTGTCTATTCACTCGCTCTATAAGATTAGTAAGTATCGTCGTGGTGATAGTGGTGAACCACCACGATTGTCTGTTCTTGGTTCAGGTGCTTGGGATCGACTGAAAGAAAAGGCGAAGAAGCGTATCAAGGATATTGCTCGCGACCTCATAAAACTCTATGCTAAGCGACGTCGTGAAAAGGGATTTGCCTTCTCTCCTGACACGTTTATGCAGCACGAATTGGAGGCTTCGTTCCTTTATGAGGATACGCCCGACCAGTTGAAGGCTACACAAGAACTCAAACAGGACATGGAAAGCGCACGTCCGATGGACCGTCTGGTTTGTGGTGACGTGGGGTTTGGTAAGACAGAGGTGGCTATCCGTGCAGCTTTCAAGGCTGCTGTAGATAATAAGCAGGTGGCTGTATTAGTACCTACAACCGTGTTAGCCTTCCAGCATTACCAAACTTTCAAGAAGCGATTGAAGGATATGCCTGTGCGTGTTGATTACCTCTCACGTGCTCGTAGTACCAAACAAACTAAACAGGTATTGGAAGATTTGGCAGCTGGAAAGATAAATATCCTCGTTGGAACGCATAAGTTGATAGGCAAGTCGGTGAAGTGGAATGACCTCGGACTACTTATCATTGATGAAGAACAGAAGTTCGGTGTGTCGACAAAGGAGAAACTTCGCCAATTAAAGACGAATGTTGACACCCTTACGATGTCGGCAACGCCTATCCCACGTACGTTACAGTTCTCACTGATGGGTGCACGTGATATGAGTATTATGCGTACACCGCCACCCAACCGTTATCCTATTCAGACTGAGATAGCTTCTTTCTCGCATGAAGTAATAGCAGATGCAATTAACTTTGAGATGAGCCGTAATGGACAGGTTTACTTTGTAAATGACCGCATCAGTAATCTTCCAGAGATAGCAAATCTTATTAAAAAGTATGTGCCAGACTGCCGTATTGCTATCGGACACGGGCAGATGAAACCTGAAGAATTGGAGGAGATAGTTATGGGCTTTATGAACTATGACTATGACGTACTGCTTTCAACAACGATTGTTGAGAATGGTATTGATATTTCCAACGCCAATACTATTATCATCAACGATGCGCATCGTTTCGGACTCTCCGACCTGCACCAGATGCGTGGTCGTGTGGGACGTTCTAATAAAAAGGCTTTCTGTTATCTTCTTGCTCCTCCTTTGGCTGCATTAAACCCAGAAGCGCGCCGTCGTCTGGAGGCTTTGGAGACCTTCTCCGACCTCGGTAGTGGATTTAATCTTGCGATGCAGGATCTTGATATCCGTGGTGCTGGTAATCTCTTAGGCTCTGAGCAGAGTGGATTTATGGAGGATTTGGGATACGAGACCTATCAGAAAATCCTCAATCAGGCGGTGATGGAACTGAAAAATGATGAGTTCCAAGATTTGTATGAAGAGGAGATGGACGAAGGAAAGCAGATTACGGGTGATGATTTCATTGATGATTGTGCCGTAGAGAGCGACCTTGAAATGTACTTCCCTGATAACTACGTGCCGGGTAGTTCAGAGCGTATGCTACTTTATCGTGAGCTTGATAATATTGAAAAAGACGAAGACCTTGATGCCTATCGTCAGCGCCTGCAAGACCGTTTCGGTCCTGTTCCACGTCAAGGTGAGGAACTGATGCAGGTCGTTGCACTTCGTCGTGTAGGTAAGCGATTGGGTTGTGAGAAGATTATTCTTAAGCAGGGACGTATGCAGATGCAATTTGTTTCTAATCCTAATAGTGTCTACTATCAGAGTGCTGCCTTTGATAAGGTACTCAACTATATCGGTTATCATCCCCGCCGTTGTAATCTTAAGGAACGAAATGGCAAACGTTCTATGGTAGTCAGTGATGTGAAGACGGTGGGAGAAGGTGTGAAAGTTTTAAGAGCAATAGAACAAGGGAACAAAATGTCTTGATGAAATGGATATCCTAAGTTCACTTTGAATATTCATCCAATGGTGGAAGACCAACCTCCTTCCGCCATTGATTGACCATTTTCTTATTAAGTAAAGGGCAGATTCCATTGTGATTTCTCTGTGTTCCGTATTTCTGAGGTCGCCCCTCTCTTACATCAATCCTGTCATGTAGAGCAGCAACTAAAGCAGCTTGAATGTTCCCTTCTGTCGCAGCTCTCTCCAACATAGGTAGATATTCTTTCTGTACGTCCAAGGGTGCATGCTGAATGATTATCCATGCTGCCTCACAAGCAGAAGTGCCTACTTCTGTCTTTTTAGGGAAGCCGTGTTCTTTCAATATTTGCCTTATCTCGACTTGGTTGAGAGAGTCAATACTATCAGCACGAAGCCTTAACGCTATATCATCTTGTGTCTCCTCATGGTGCAACTGTCGGCTCAATATCCATTGTGTCCTATAAGCTTGGTCACGTTCAAGCATCTCTTCTAAATGGTTCTTCAGTGATAAATCATAGTTATAGATATCTGCTCGCTTATCAAACTCATCTTCATAAGAAGGCACAGTAGCAGAGTCTGGCATCTGATAGTAATCCTTTTCCATTCTTATACGGTGCTTATCAAACTTATAAGCAGCCTCTTCTTTATCAACCATACGTAATTTATAAGCAACACTTGATAACTTGGAAGGAAAGATGTAACGATCATCTGCGAATGCTTCAGTATATACACGGATGGCATCATCATAATGCCCTTGCTCATAAAGAGAGTCGGCATGGAAGATAAGACGCCAATAATCATCCTGTGAGGAAGGTGTCTTGATATCTGAAGACATTAATTTAGGAGTGCTGTTAGAAAGGTTGAATCGTTTTAGAGTTGAGTTCTTCATATCTTCTAAAATAGAGCCAACTAACTCTAAATGTTCCAATCGTGTGACATCCCATTGATAATGTCCATAAGAAGGATAGGACTTGTTCTTGCTCTGAAGAATATAAACTATACCTTTCGTCTTACCATCTATCAATATCCTATCCACACATATTACTCGGTGCTTCTTTCTTATTATGAAGAGATTACGCCATACAATATTGGGCTGCTGTGCTTGTTTCGGTCCATTAAAGAAAGTACGATAAACAAATAATGCACCGTCATCCCTTATTTCATAGTCAGGCTCTGCTGTAATAATACCATTGTTGGTGAAGCTCCAGCTGTTACTATTGGTGGGTTTAAGAGAGTCTAATTGAAAAGGGACATCTCGCCTTATTCCATTCAGCATACGTTGTTCTTCTGTAAGTTTAACAGAGCTACATGCGAATAGTAAAGATGAAAGGATAATAGTTAAGATAATTTTATCCATGGGGTAATGTGTTATTTTTTGCAAATATACAATTTATTTCTATTATCATATATGTGAGCAAGTATAAAATTAAACAAAAAACTTGCGAAACTGATAAATCATGCTTAAATTTGCGAACAGATGATGAAAGAAGTAAGACATAATGATGTGTTGAAGGCTATTAGCAGCATTGCGATGGAGTTAAAACCTGAAAACGGAAAGATAATTCTTTTCGGCTCTCAGGCGCGTGGTGATGCAAGTGAACTGTCAGACTGGGATATTCTCATTCTTCTTGATAAGGATAGAATAGAAGAATCTGATCATGATAAGTTCACCTATCCTTTCTGGGAACTTGGATGGAAAATTAATGCAATGATACATCCTATCATCTATACCTTGCAGGAGTGGGCTAATCGAATTCACTCTCCTTTTCATAACAATGTTGAATCAGAGGGAATTTTGTTATGTTGACAAGTGAAGAACGAAAAGCACTTGTAGCATACCGCATTGAGAAAGCAAAAGCGGTGTTAGTAGAAGCACGTGATAACGCTCGTTTAGGCCATTGGAGCCTTGTTGGGAATCGTTTATATTATGCTGTCTATCATATGGCACAGGCTTTACTCCTTGATAAAGGATTATCTGCAAAGACACACGCAGGACTATTCATATTATAGGACAGCAGTTTATCTCTGTTGGACTTATCGACAAAACTTATGGGAGATTGTTCTCCCGTTTATACGAGTTGCGCCAATCTGGTGACTATGATGATATGTTTGATGCTACGGAGGAAGAAGTTATGCCTTATTTTATTCAGATTGAGAAATTTATCAATGAAATGGAAGCATTGATTACTTTCAAATAATAAAGAAGATAATCACAATAAATAAAGAATTATGATTAAGAAATATGTAGAAGAGAATAAAGACAGAATGCTCGAGGAGTTGTTCAGTCTGATACGTATACCAAGCGTAAGTGCACAACCAGCTCATAAGGAGGACATGGTACGCTGTGCTGAACGTTGGAAGGAATTGCTGCTTGAGGCAGGTGTTGACAAAGCTGAGGTGATGCCATCAAAGGGTAATCCAATGGTTTATGCAGAGAGAATGGTTGACCCTAATGCAAAGACTGTATTGGTTTATGGTCACTATGACGTGATGCCAGCAGAGCCATTTGAACTTTGGAAGACCGAACCATTTGAGCCAGTTGTCAAGGATGGTCATATCTGGGCTCGTGGTGCTGATGATGATAAGGGTCAGTCATTCATGCAGGCAAAGGCATTTGAGTATCTTAACAAGAATAACTTGTTGAAGCATAATATGAAGTTCATCTTTGAAGGTGAAGAAGAGATAGGTTCTGGTAGTCTTGGTCCTTTTATCGAGGAACACAAGGAACTCTTGGCTTGCGATGTAATCCTCGTTTCAGATACTGGTCTTATTGGTCCTGATACTCCTTCTATCACAACAGGTTTGCGTGGTTTGTCTTATTGGCAGATAGAGGTTACTGGTCCTAACCGTGACCTTCACTCAGGAACCTTCGGTGGTGCTGTAGCTAACCCAATCAATGTTCTTTGTAAGTTGATAGCTGATGTAACTGGTCCTGATGGTAAGATTCGTATCCCTGGTTTCTATGATGATGTTGAGGAGGCTTCTGATGAGGAGCGTAAACTCGTTGCATCTATTCCTTTCGATGAGGAGGAATATAAGAAGTCTCTTGGTGTTAAGGCACTCTTCGGAGAAGAAGGTTACAGTACAATCGAGCGCACTGGTTATCGTCCAACATTTGATGTATGCGGTATATGGGGTGGTTACACAGGTGATGGTGCTAAAACAGTTATTCCATCAAAGGCATACGCAAAGCTTTCTTCACGTCTTGTTCCACATCAGGATCATACAAAGATTAGCCAGTTGGTAGTGGATTATTTCAACAGTGTTGCTCCTGATTATGTTACAGTTAAGGTAGAGAAGCATCACGGTGGTCATGGTTATGTTTGTCCTATTGACTTCCCAGCTTATAAAGCTGCTGAGCGTGGCTTCGAAGCTGTATTCGGTAAACGTCCATTACCAGTGCGTATTGGTGGTAGTATTCCAATTATCTCTACTTTCGAGAAGTTGCTCGGTGTGAAGACTGTTCTCATGGGCTTCGGCTTGGAGTCAAATGCTATTCACTCTCCGAACGAGAATATGCCAGTAGATCTCTGGTTGAAGGGAATTGAGACAATCATAAACTTCCACCTCGAGTACGATAAGGAAGCATAAGTTTGATATAAAGACACAATGAGTTGTGTCAAGATATAGTAACAAAGGAACATTGTTTCCCGTAGTAACAGATTCTTTTATCTAAAGGCTTTTATTGCAGGGAATGATGTTCCTTTTGCTTTTTATTAAATCATTGTGTACATACACGTTGGTTGTGTTGGTAGGAATGGACTGGAATAAAACAGAGTAGACTGTGTCAAAATAAAGTAGAGAAAGGCAGTCCTCTATAGTAACAGTCTCATTTAAGTGAGTTTAGTAATGATAAAATATTTTTTTAATTCATATTATTATGATTAAACATCTATACATTATAGCATCTTTAATGTTATTTCTCTTTGTGGGATGTACAAAGGAAGAAGACGTAGACGGCGACTACAAGTATGAAAAAACAGATACGATAAGCGTATTATCGCATAAGGAAGACTACTTCTATCCAGGTACATCTATTAAATCGAAAAATAAAGGCTATGTTATAGTAGACAAAGATATGAGAAAATCTGTTGTATCTCATATTGATGGATTTGATAGTATCTATGAAGAGGGACACGAATACCTTATCATAGTAAAAGTATATGGTCCACGTTATGGGATACAAGATTTGTATGAACATAGATACAAGTTTGTTAGTTTAATTAGTAAAAAGTAAATTAAACTTAAATCTCCCGTATTTGTTTTCTAATGTTTATCTACAATTGATTTGTATTACAATAGTTTCTAAGTTGTATAAAGACAAAGTCACTTGTGAAAATAGTAACGGCCATAACCCACTAAGGTTATGGCTGTTACTGTTGTTTGGTTTAAATCTTAGTTCTTTATCTTAGGATACTTTCTGAACCAACTGTCCATACGGAGTCGGATGACACCGAAGAAGGCTTCTGAGAAGATGCCACCGCTCATCTTGCTTGTTCCCTCACGACGATTTACGAAGATGACAGGTACTTCCTTAATCTTGAAACCAATCTTGAAAGAGGTGTATTTCATCTCGATTTGGAAGGCATAACCCTTAAAACGAATCATGTCTAATGGAATTGTCTCAAGAACACGACGACGATAGCATACGAAGCCCGCAGTCGTATCATGCACGTGGAAACCTGTTACTGCACGAACATACTTGCTGGCAAAGTAACTCATCAATACACGTCCGATAGGCCAATTTACAACGTTTACTCCACTGACATAACGTGAACCAACTGCAACATCGTAACCTTCGTCATGGGTTGCAGCATAAAGGCGAGGAAGGTCGTTAGGGTCGTGGCTAAAGTCAGCATCCATCTCAATAATGTATTCGTAGCCATGTTCTAAAGCCCACTTGAAACCTGTGATATAGGCTGTACCCAAACCTAATTTACCGGAACGCTCAATGATAAAGAGGCGGTCAGAGAATTCCGTCTTAATCAGATTATGTACGATTTGTGCTGTCCCATCAGGACTACCATCGTCAATTACCAGAATGTGAAAAAGTTTCTCCAATCGGAATACTGCTCGGATTATCTTCTCTATATTCTCCTTTTCGTTGTATGTCGGTATAATTACAATGCTATCGCTTGTCATAGATTTTTGTTTTTATAGGACAAATGTAGTATAAAAATATGATACTAACAAGTTTTTGTCTATTTTTATTGGTCTGGGTTCTCTACGAAACCTTGGTATTCGGGAGAAAGACCAGCCATAACAGAATCGTATGCTTCATTTAGTGTTTCCTTCTCGAATTCAGCACCTTTCCCTTTTGGGAAGATTGGTTTGTGAATGGTGAGACTCAGTCGATGCCATACAGGAAAATGCCAGTCCTTAGTACGAGGCATAACGTCGAAGGAACCATTGATGGTAAGTGGACATACTGGTAGCTGAAGCTCATCAGCTAACATGAAAGCTCCACGACGGAACTTACCCATGTGACCAGTAAAACTACGTGCACCTTCTGGGAATACGACGACAGACATTCCTTCATGAAGGGTTTCACGTGCAGTGTCGTATGTTTTTTTGATTTTACTTGCACCACTCTTATCCACAAAAATATGATGTGCTTTCTCGCATGCTAATCCTACCAAAGGTATTTTACGGATAGCTTTTTTCATCATCCACTTGAAATTACGACCGAGAAAACCGTAAATCAGAAAGATGTCGAAAGCACCTTGATGATTGCTTACAAAGACATAGCTTTGCTTCGGATCAAGATTCTCACGTCCTTCAATCTTTACAGGAAGAAAGAGTATTCGGATGGTAAACCACGACCACCATTTCCCTGGGTAGTATCCCCAGAAATGTCCATTACCGATTTGACAGCCAATAGTTGTTGTTAATGCTGTTAGAACAGACGCAAAGAGGAAGAGTGGGAAGGCGATGAATAGCATGTAAATCCTATACAAGAATGTAATAACCAGCATAGCTATTGAGGATTGCCTTTGTTGTTGTGTTGCAGTATTACTCATAGATGTATCCTTTTTAATTTTATTTCTTAACATGTAATGTTATCACCGCTATTTCGTTAGGCATATTGAGGCGGAAGGGTACCAGTCCACCCAATCCAGCTGTAATGTATAGATAGCGTCCGTTTCGTTCATAAAGTCCATAATCCTCCTGTTGGCGGATACTTGTTGGTCGCCATCCAAAGATTTGCATCTGTCCGCCGTGTGTATGTCCGCTTAATGTAAGCTGTGCTGGGGTTTTAGGAAGAATAGAACGTTTCCAGGCTGATGGATCATGTTGTAACATAATCACAAACGAATTAGGTTCTACTCCTTGCATCGCTTTCCTATAGTTGGAATAGTTTGGGAATGGTGGTCTTCCGTCGTTTTCTGTGCCACAAACATAGACAGACTCCTTTGCTGGTGATGTAATACGAGTATTCTGATTGCGTAGAAGAGTCCATTTTAAGATTTCTTCTTCTGCTTTTATCAAGCGTACTTCCTCTGCAGCCTTCTCTTTAGCATCACCTTTGATGTATTCCGTATAGTCATGGTTTCCTAAGACAGAGATAGTCCCTTTCATAGGCTGACGGATTATTGAAGCCATTTTCTCAACCTCTTCAGGGCGTATATTCTGTAAATCACCAGTAAAGCAAATGAGGTTAGCTTTTTGCTTCTCAATGCTATCCATCTCTGCTTTCAGAATCTTACTGCGCCAGCCATTGAAGGTACCGAGGTGTAAGTCAGATACATGCACAATCCGATAGCCATCAAAAGACTTCGGTAAATCCTTGAAATAGAGGTCTACATGCTTTACTTGTATGTTAGAAACCCCATATGTGAGCCCGTATATAAATGATCCAACGGCAAAACAAGCAAGGAGTATACCTATATAATGTCCCCAGTTTCGATTTGTGCGGATGATATATTTCCGGATGATTGAACCCAAGATGGAGATGAGTGCGAAGATAGCCTTAGGACCCACAAGTAAACCGAGAAGGAATATATATGTATTCAGCCAAGTGAGGTTGTTAGGCGCAAAGTCACGTATGGAAGCCATAGCACAGGTATAGATGACCATACCGATAGAAGGTAACCACCATAATAGGCGTTGCCACCAAGCGATGGGGTAACGTTTGCGGAAATAGTGCATGTCTATATAGAGGTCAGACAGCACAATTATTAATATAAGATATATAACGATTCTGGCTATCATTTCTTCAATAGGGTAGAAGCAAGATACTTCCTTAGCTCTTCAACAGGCTTATTACGACGATGTGCATAATCTTCTAATTGTTCGTCATCAATCTTTCCTAAGTCGAAATATCGGCTTTGAGGATGTGCAAATATAAATCCCGATACGCTGGCATGTGGTACCATCATTCCACTTTCTGTAAGGTTGATACCAATTCCCTTCATATCCAATAGTTCGTATAAAAGAAAATTCATACTTGTGTCAGGGATGGATGGATAGCCCACAGCTGGACGAATGCCTTGATATCTCTCTGCAAGAATATCTTTTATAGTCAGTTGCTCATCAGTTGCATACCCCCAATACTTCTTGCGTACATCCTCGTGAAACTTCTCAGCTGTAGCCTCAGCTAATCGGTCAGCTAAGGTCTGCGAAAGCATACGTTGGTAGGGATCTCCCTCATTGTTGCTTGTAAATGCAGCATCAACAGAAGTAGCAAAGAGTCCAATTGTATCTTTGATGCCTGAAGAGGCTGGGCGTATGAAATCTGCCAAACAAAGGTTTGGTTTGCCTGGAATAACTTTCTGCTGGCGCAACATTGGAACACGTGTGCCATTGATAATGATATCATCGCCTTCACTATTGGCTTCACATAGTGCAAAGACAGCACGTGTGTGATATCTCCCTTCCATGTCAGCCAATAATTTCTCAGCTTCTGAACGCAGTTCCAGTTGTGCATCTTTAGCCTTACCATTCATTGACCAAGCATAAAAGAAGTATGCCCAGTTGATATAAGGAACTATTTCGCTGATATTGTATGTTATTATCTTATTTTTGTTATCTACTTTATTTTCGATCATTATGACTTAGTTATCATTTCGAAAAGTAATCCTTTCACCATGTATGGTGTTATCAAACTCTTCCTTATTTAACAGGTGGTTTCCATTACAGAAAGTGTGTAAGACACGCCATTGATAGGTGTGTCCCATCATTGGACTCCACTTGCATTTACTCTGAATACAATCTTCGTTCACTGTCCACGGCTGGTCTGGTGCAACGATAATAATATCGGCTTTATAGCCTTTACGTAGGAAACCTCGTTTATCAATACGGAAAAGTCGAGCCGGTGCATGTGACATTAGGTTAACCATCTGTTCTATTGTAAGAACACCTTTGTTAACCAACTCAAGCATAGTGACGAGTGAGAATTGAACCATTGGCATTCCTGATGCAGCCTTAGAGCAGCCACCTTGCTTCTGTGCCCATAGGTGAGGAGCATGATCAGTACCAATGACTGTAATACGTCCATCCGTGAGTGCCTGACGAATAGCATCTCTATCAGCTACCGTCTTGACTGAAGGATTGCATTTAATAAGTGCCTTCTTAGTAAGATAATCTTCGTTAGAGAAAGCAATATGTGCAATAACAGCTTCTAAAGTAATCCTTCCTTCATCTTCAGGTAGATTAGCTAATGATAATTCTTTTGCTGTAGAGATATGAGCAATATGCAGTTGTGTTTTGTACTTTCGTGCCAATTCCACAGCTAAGAGCGAGGAAGCCCAGCATGCCTCAGCACTGCGTATTTCCCAATGATGTGTAATATCAGGGTCGTCGCCAGATTGTTCTTTGGCAACTTTCATATTCTCGTTGATAATACCAGAATCCTCACAGTGTGTCATCACTGGCAGATTCAACTCTGCAGCAGTACGGAAAGTCATTTCTAATGCTTCTCGTCGATCAACAAGCATATTCCCAGTTGAGGCTCCCATAAAGAGTTTTATTCCAGGAATAGTGTGGATATCTAATTGAGGGAATAGTGTCTGATTTGTATTTGTAGCCCCAATAAAGAAGCTATAGTTAACATGACTTGAGTGCTTTGCTCGTTCCCACTTATCATGTAAAGCTTCTAATGTTGTTGTCTGTGGATTAGTGTTTGGCATCTCAAAATAAGAGGTGACACCACCATATGCAGCAGCACGACTTTCACTTTCAATATCTGCCTTCTCCGTTAGTCCCGGCTCACGAAAGTGAACATGATCATCAATAACACCAGGTAGTACAAAGCACCCCGTGGCGTTGACGATTTCGTCAAATTCTCCACGGGGTGTTTCGTTGTTTTCTATAATCTCTATGATACAATCGTCCTCTATGATGAGCGAACCAATAAAGCTTCGCCCTTCATTGACGATAGTTCCACCTTGAATGAGTCTCCTCATATATTATATTCTTTATTGTTAGAGGTTGTCTGTTGATTCTTCCGAGATAGGAAGTGAGAGAATTCTACTAAAGTAAGAAGGAATATATTACTAATAGTAGTTTTATTTTCTTTTGCTGTCATTTTAACATATCGCTTCAACATCCTATAAGACAATCTGTTAAATAACAAGACTGAGTGACGGAAGTGACAGCAACCTTCGTTTAGAATAAATAGTTTGTTGTCTATGAACTCTTTATCCGAAGCTCAAAACATTCCTATAGAACCTTATCAAGCAATCGTTCTGTCAGCGTAGAACTTAGAACATACGATAGTCGGGACCATACCTTATTCTGGAATAGAGTCACCAGCCATCTGTGCAGGAGTCGGAGGTGCTACAGCAGCATTAGGAGTTGTTCCCGCAGCATCATTGGTTCCGGCTGGGTCAACCATACCATTCATCTCCTTTTGTGCTTGTAGGAAGTCGGTATAGAATGCTTTTATCTGAGGATTCTGCTTAAAGGTATCTGTAGCCTTCGACATAATGAATTCTATCCATGATGGCAACTGATTAATCGCATTGGTATACATATAATCATTCATCCATACAGGGTAAGCATTAGGTGTTGTCTCGTAGCTGATACGTGTAAGGAAACACCATGGACCAAGAATGTTATTGAAGTTCTCTGTAATGAACTTCGTAAAGAGTTTGTCGCCCTTGTCATATACGTTCAATGCCTTCTTTATAAGTTGAGCATTCACGGTTTCTTCATCATGGCCATTCATAATGGCAGCACTTTCCTCATGATCTATTTCTGCATATTGATTGCGGAGTTGTGTAAACTTCGTCCAGAAATCATTTAGCTTGTCATTCAGCGGTGTGCCACTGACACGCTGTTGTGTGTTGTCCAGTTTAACTGCAATATCTCCCTTTTCAATAACTACTGGGAACTGTAAGTTGATATCATCCATGAATATCTGTGCGACCTTAGTAGAGTCAACGGTACCATGGAAAGCAAACTGACCATGAACGACGTCACATGAATCTAAGTCAATCAGTGAGTCAGCTTGGTCTGTTTTTAGGTATAACTTTCTTCCATCCAAGCTTGATACGTTGGATGTTCCCTGTATATTGAATGAGTTGGCACATGACGTAAACACGATAAGTGTTAGAAGTGCGTAAAGAATTTTATTCATAGATAATTAAACTGGTTCTATTTCTTCTCAGACAAAATTACATTCTATAATTGAAGCCGAGAAACTTTTTTATTCAAATTAAAACTATCTCTAAGCTTTTAGCTTTTTTTAGGTACTTGGACTTTCGCTTTCCTTCTTTAGTTCGTAGCTGATACGATGAGTAGTATACATCTCTATGGTAGCAGAAATAAGTAGGAGTATAACCCAATTGTGATGGAAAATACTTACATAGCTGCTATAGCTATCTAATGAACCTGCAAAAACAGGACGAAGAAAATGGTAGGAGTCTTCTACCATAAAGAATCCTGCAAGAATGAATCCCCATCCTGCAAGTGACATAATCTTACGTAAACGACGAATTGAAAGAGATGTTCCAAGGTATCGCTGACGTGACTGCACAAGAGAAAAAGCAACAGCACCAGCAAGCATTAGCCAACAGGCTATTGGTTGAATCAAAAGGAAAGCGTACAAGCCTGCACCTATAACCATTATGATTCCTCCCAAAAGGTAAATAATTGATTCGAGTTTATTCAGTTGTCTCATTTTTAGCTGTGTTTTCAGTTTGATGCTCATCATCGCTCAACACGAAGATATCTTCGTTGTCAGCCTTCATGAAGTAACGCTCTCGGGCAACGCGTGCAATAGCCTTTGGGTCTGTCTTTAGTTCCTTAAGCTGTTGCATGTCATGCTGATATTGGCTGTCATACTTTCGGATTTCAGTTTTTAAGTCGTCAATCTGATAAGCATACTCTATACGTTTCATAAAACTGTTCTCATCTAAAACACCTACAATGAGTACGCCCAAGATGATGACGATATGAAACTTAAATCGGCTGAAAAAATTGTAAATATGTCCGGTAATCTTACTCACTTCTTTACATTCTTTTTTGCAAAAGTAAGGAAAAGATTGCATATCGGAGCATGAAACATACATATTTTTAGCAAATTAACAATTTAATTCTTTCCTCCTTCCTCCTCTTTTCTTAACTTTTATTACCTTTGCATATACAATTAGATTTTGAAACTATGGATGAATATATTGTTTCGGCGCGAAAGTATCGTCCAATGTCCTTTGACTCCGTTGTTGGACAACAGGCGTTGACTACTACGCTGAAGAATGCTGTGAAGAGTGGTAAGCTGGCTCATGCCTACCTTTTCTGCGGTCCACGAGGAGTGGGCAAGACTACTTGTGCTCGAATTTTTGCCAAGGCTATCAACTGTGAACATCCAACAGCTGATGGTGAGGCTTGTAACGAGTGTGAGAGTTGTAAGGCGTTTGGAGAAGGAAGAAGCTATAATGTCTTCGAATTAGATGCTGCCAGCAATAACTCTGTTGAGAACATCAAGTCATTGATGGATCAGACGCGTATTCCACCACAGGTTGGTCGTTATAAGGTCTTTATCATTGATGAGGTTCATATGCTCTCTACAGCTGCCTTCAATGCTTTTCTAAAGACTTTGGAGGAACCGCCTGCACACGTTATCTTCATCCTTGCAACAACAGAAAAACATAAGATTCTTCCAACGATTCTCTCTCGCTGTCAGATTTACGACTTCGAGCGTATGACGGTTCCTAATATCATCAACCATCTTAAGCGTGTTGCTGAGAAGGAGAACATTCAATTTGACGAAGAGGCTCTGAACGTTATTGCAGAGAAAGCGGATGGCGGAATGCGTGACGCGCTCTCTATATTCGATCAGGCTGCAAGCTTCTCACAAGGAAATATCACTTATCAGAAGGTGATTGAGGACTTGAATGTACTCGATGCAGAGAATTATTTTAATATCATCGACCTTGCTTTAGAGAATAAAGTGAGTGAGATAATGGTTCTCTTGAACAACGTTATAAATAAGGGATTTGATGGTGGACTTCTTGTGAATGGTTTGGCATCTCATGTCCGTAATGTGTTGATGGCAAAGGATGCACAGACACTTCCTTTGCTTGAAGTAAGCGAACAACTGCGTAATCGCTATCAGTTGCAGGCACAAAAATGCCCTGTCAACTTCCTTTATACGGCTTTGCAGATTATGAATCGTTGTGATGTGGAATATCGTCAGAGTTCTAATAAACGTTTGTTGGTGGAACTGACGCTCATCCAAGTAGCGCAAATTACGCAGAAGGATGATGATGTCCCTGCCTCGGGGCGCAGCCCTAAGCGATTAAAATCCCTGTTCAAGAATCTTGTTCTGAAGGCTCAACAGAAACCGACTCCGCAGGTGGTCGGGAGCCTAAAGCGTGATGCTGCTGCTGCTCGTGGTTCTAATGATAGCGACGTAGTGTCTGTAGAGGTCGTGTCTTCACCAGAGAAACCCGTCACAGAAACGTCTGGTGTACGCCCTAAGGTGAATGTATCTTCTGGTCTTCCGAATTCTGTTAATCTCGGTTCATTGACGATGTCATTTGACAATCTACTCAAGACCGATAAGAAGAAAAAGCTGGATGAGGAAGTTGAAATAACTAATAAGGATGAGCATGAAGGCTTTACACAGCAAGACCTTGTTGTGAGTTGGCGTGCTATGTGTTCACGAATGCCAGAGCGTATGCAAGCTTTGTCGCAACGCATGAAGAATATCACGCCTACTATTTCAGAGTATCCAGCAATCTTGGTACTTGCTGGTAATAATATTCAGCTCAACGAAATGCTTGCAATCAAGTCGCGTATTCGTGCTACTTTGGCAAAGGAATTGCGTAATGGGCAGATTGAAGTAGAGATTCGTCTTGCTAAGCATGAGGAAATCAAACCTATGCTTACACCTCGTGAGTCTTTGAGTAAACTTTTGGAAACGAATCATCCTGTTAAGAAACTTATCGATACATTAGGTTTGTGCTTGGATTAAGTAACTCTACGTCTGTCCTGTTACGGCTAATATTGCTCATCAATATCTTGCAGATTAATAAGAAGTTAGTATTCTTTTAGCAGGAAAAGAAAGGTTTAGAAGTGGGTTATAGTCGGCTTTAAGTTGTTGTGTTGATGCTTCGCACGCTTGGTGCTGATGCCCCGCACATATGGTGCTGATACTTCGCACATGTCGTGCTGATGGTAAACACAAATCTTATTGGGAGGTAAAATTGCTGCGTTTCTAAGTATTTTAGGGTGCTATAATTATCAATGACATTCTGTATTGAGGGATACTATTCAGGGTCTATTGGACGGCAAAAGAAGAATTTAATATTTTCTGTAAGCATATACGTACATTATTATAAAAGTTAAAATAGCGTAATGGTAGTTCTATTCGGCATTATTTCAGTATTTTTGTACGTTATTTAGGCAATGAGAAATAAGAGCATTATATTCCTATTATCCTTTGTTGTTGTTTTTGCAATGGCAAGTGTCAACATGCCTGTGCCTCAAGGTAAGAAAACCAAGAAGACTAAGGCAAGTGCTGTTGTGGTTGATACACTACTGAAAGGACAAAGTCCAAAGGATAGTAAGGCGGTCGATAAGAATATTCCAGATACCACGAAGATGGATTCTCTTCAGTTGGCTATCTATCATCATAATAAAGCAATAGACGATTCTATTCGTGCCGATAGCATGATGCGTGCACGTTCGAATGGAATTGATGCACCTGTTAAGTATTCTGCAGAGGACTCTCTCGTTTATGATGCAGAGTCGGGTACAGCGTATCTGTATGGTAACTCGAAGGTTGATTATGAGAATATGAAGCTTACGAGTGACAAGGTACATATGAATCTTGATAAAAGTACTGTGCGTGCAACAGGTACAGTCGATTCTACAGCAGAGGGTGGAATCAAGGGAAAGCCTGTCTTTACTATGGGTAAAGATGAATATAAGAGTGACACAATGGCTTTCAACTTTAAGTCAAAGAAAGGCTTGATTAAGGGTGTTTACACCGAACAGCAAGATGGTTTCTTGAGTGGAGAAGTTGGAAAACGTGACTCTACGGGTTCTATTTACTTGCAACATGGTCGTTACACTACTTGTGATAAGCCTCATCCTGACTTTTACATTGCTCTTTCTCGTGCAAAGGTTCGCCCAGGTAAGGATGTTGTTTTTGGACCAGCTTATCTCGTAGTGGCGGATGTTCCTTTACCATTGGCAATTCCATACGGTTTCTTCCCATTCTCTAAGAAGTATTCGAGCGGTTTCATTATGCCAAGTTATGGTGATGAAAGCGACCGTGGTTTCTATCTTCGTGATGGTGGCTACTACTTTGCAATTAGTGATAAGTGGGACTTAAAACTCTTAGGAGAAATCTATACTAAGGGTTCTTGGGGTGTGTCTGCAGCCAGCAACTACCGCAAGCGTTACAGATATTCAGGCTCATTCCTCTTTAGTTATCAGGATTCAAAGACGGGTGACAAGGGATTACCAGACTTTGCTGAGCAGGAAAGCTTTAAGATTCAGTGGAATCACCGCCAAGATCCAAAGGCGAATCCTTATAGTTCTTTGGCGGCAAGTGTGAACTTTGCGACATCAAGCTATGAGCGTAACAACCTCAATAGTATGTATAATCCGCAGACACTCACACAGACTACGAGAACTTCTTCTGTTAGCTGGAGCACAGGTTTCTCAAGTATTGGACTCTCTTTGAGTGCTACTACGAACCTTGCACAGGATATGCGTACCTCTTCTATACAGATAACACTGCCAGACTTGAACATTAGTTTGAGCCGATTCTACCCTTTCAAGCGTAAGCATCTTGTGGGTAAGGAACGTTGGTATGAGAAGATTTCGATGAGTTATACGGGTCAGTTGGCTAATTCTATCTCAACGACAGAAGATAAAATCCTACACTCTAATCTGATCAAAGACTGGAAAAATGCTTTCCAACATACAATCCCAGTACAGGCAAACTTCACCTTGTTTAATTATATCAATGTGACGCCATCTTTCAATTTTACGGACCGTATGTATTCTAAGAAGGTGACACGTGGATGGGATAATACTCTTCAGAAAGAGGTGGTAAGAGATACTACCTATGGTTTCCATAATGTTTACAACTGGAGTATGAGTGTGGGTGCCAGCACGAAATTATATGGTTTCTGGGTGCCTAATAGAAAATTATTTGGCGATAAGATACAGGCTATCCGCCATGTCATCACTCCACAGGTTACTTTCTCTTACTCACCAAACTTCGGTGCACGCCGTTATGGCTACTATGATAGCTATCAGTACACAGATGCAAGCGGTAACGTGAAACTTGTAGAATACTCACCTTATCAAGATGAGCTTTATAGTGTGCCGGGTAAGTACAAGACTGAGATGATCAGTTGGGATGTTAGTAATAACATCGAAATGAAGATTAAGAGCGATAAGGATACTACTGGTTATAAGAAGATAAGTATCATTGATGAGTTAGGAGCAAGTATGTCTTACAATGCTGCAGCAGACTATCATCGTTGGAGTGACCTTAGTATGCGTCTACGTTTGAAGTGGTGGAAGAATTATACCTTCTCAATGAATGCACAGTTTGCTACTTATGCTTACGAACTTGATGCTAATGGTAAGCCTTACGTAGGTAATCATACAGAGTGGGGATATGGTCGTTTACCTCGTTTCCAAGGTATGTCGCAGAACTTCTCATTCACTTTGAACCCTGAGAAGTTGAAGAAGTGGTTCGGACGTAAGGATGATAAAGATGATGATAAGGTATCAGTAGATAGCGATGGGCCAGATACTAACATCGAATCAAACATGGATGATGACCTTGAAAAGGGAAAATATGCTGCTAAGAAGAAGCGTGGTAATATTGCTGAGACGGATGACGATGGTTACATGAGTTTCAATATGCCATGGTCATTGACAATCGGTTATGGTATTACGATGCGTGAGAATACAGCGGGTAGGTTCAATACTAAGACGATGCGTTACCCTTATAAGTTCACACAGACGTTGAACTTCTCTGGTAATATTCGTATCAGTGATGGCTGGAACATTAACTTCTCAAGTGGTTACGACTTTGAAAACCATGCGATGAGTATGACAACAGCCAGTCTGTCACGTGACCTCCACTGTTTTAATATGAGTGCTTCTGTAGTTTTAGCACCATATACATCTTACAACTTTACTTTCCGTTGTAATGCTGCAACGCTGACCGATGCGTTGAAGTATGATAAGCGAAGTGGTATTACAAATGCTGTACAGTGGTATTAATAAGATAAAATGCACTTCATAAGACGGACGGTTCTGCCGTCCGTTATTGATTTGAATCCTTTTATAAACAATACAAACGTTTAAAAGAAAATGAAGAAACAGACACAGGCTATTCATCAGCCTTATAAGCGTAGAGATGCATATGATGCGTTGAGTATGCCCATCTATAATGCGGTTGCTTTTGAATTTGATAATGCGAAAGTGATGGCTGATGCCTTTTGTGGACGTATTGATGCGCCTGATTATTCACGTGTGGAGAACCCGACAGTGACGAATCTCGAACAGCGTGTTAAGGCTTTGACTGGTGCTGAGAATGTTATTGCTCTCAACTCGGGTATGGCTGCTATCAGCAATACACTCCTTTCTGTTGTTGAACAGGGTAAGAACGTTATCACGTCACGTCATCTCTTTGGTAATACTTATTCTTTGCTCACATCTACACTGAGCAGATTGGGGGTTGAGGCAAGACTTTGTGACCTTACAGATGTTGAGGCTGTAGAACGATTGGTAGATGAAAACACGTGCTGTTTGTTCCTTGAAATCATGACAAATCCTCAACTTGAGGTGGTTGATGTACATGCCTTGACTGAAATTGCACACCGACATAGTATCCCTGTCATTGCGGATACAACGCTTATCCCTTTTACACAGTTTTCTGCAAAGGACTTGGGCATTGACTTAGAGGTTGTTTCAAGTACAAAGTATATCAGTGGTGGTGCAACTTCTTTGGGTGGTCTTGTTATTGATTATGGTACGTTCCCTTCTATTGGTAAGCGCCTCTTGAATGAGATGCTCTTTAACCTTGGAGCTTATATGACACCACAAGTTGCCTATATGCAGACCTTGGGCTTAGAGACTTTGGACGTACGCTATCGCGCTCAAGCAGGTAATGCTTTGGAGTTGGCACAGAGATTACGTGCGCTAAAGCCTATTCATAAGGTAAACTATGTGGGCTTGGAGGATAATCCATATCATCAGTTGGCTGTGAGTCAGTATGGTGAAACAGCGGGAGCAATGGTCACAATAGACTTAGAGAGTCAGGAAGCTTGCTTCAGAATGCTCGATAACTTGAAACTCATTCATCGGGCAACTAACCTCTTTGATAATCGTACCTTGGCTATCCATCCAGCAAGTACTATCTTCGGACTTTTCACTGCTGAGGAGCGTGCAGCAATGGATGTGCAAGACACTACCATACGTCTTAGTATTGGTTTGGAAAGTGTTGATGACCTATTCGATGATATTAAGCAGGCTTTGGAAGCATGATGAAAACTTATAATTTTGACGAGATAATCGATCGTTCGGGAAGTGGTGACTTGAAGCATGAGGCACTTCTTCCACGTTGGGGACGTAATGACCTGCTGCCTCTGTGGGTAGCTGATATGGATTTTGCTTGCCCTGACTTTGTTGTGGAGGCTCTCAAGGAGCGTCTTTCTCATCCTATCTTTGGCTATACAGTCGAACCAGAAGACTTTCGTCCTGCTATCATCGACTGGATACGTGCTCATCATGATTGGGAAGTAAAGCCAGAGTGGTTGAGTTTTATTCCTGGTATTGTTAGGGGTATCGGCTTTGTGGTGAATGTATTTACGGAACTTGACGAAAAGGTTATTATACAACCACCTGTCTATCATCCATTCCGTTTGACGCCAGAGGCTAATCATCGTAAGGTTGTTTTCAATCCGCTTCGTCTCCGTGAGGACGGATATTATGATATGGACTTTGGTAATCTCGCAGAGGTTTGCGATGATAAATGCCGTGTACTGGTACTCTCCAATCCTCATAACCCTGCAGGATTGTGTTGGTCAGAAGATACATTACGTCGCTTGGCAGACTTCTGTTACGAGCATAATATTATTGTTATCAGCGACGAGATTCACAGTGATATGGCACTTTTTGGTAATCGTCATATTCCGTTTGCCAGTGTGTCAGAGCGTGCAGCACAAATCAGTATCACCTTTGCAGCACCAACAAAGACATTCAATATGGCAGGTATTGTCAGTTCATTTGCTATTGTTCCGAACGAAGAACTGCGTAATCGCTTCTATGGTTGGTTGAAGGCTAACGAATTAGATGAGCCTACACTCTTTGCCCCAATAGCCACGATAGCTGCTTATCGGAAGGGAGAAGAGTGGCGTAAACAGATGTTGGCGTATGTAGAAGAGAATGTTCGCTTTGTTGAAGACTTCTGTCGTGAGCATATTCACGGTATTCACCCACTCCGTCCGCAGGCAAGTTTCCTTGTTTGGTTGGATTGTCATGGATTGGGATTAAAGCATAAAGAGCTATTGAATCTCTTTATTGATAAGGCTCATCTTGCGTTGAACGATGGTAGAATGTTTGGTCCCGGTGGAGAAGGCTTTATGCGTTTGAATGTTGGTACACCGCGTTCTATTCTTCGTCAGGCGTTGGAACAGTTGGCTGAAGCGGTGAATGAATTATAAAACAGAATTATTATGGAAGCGTTAGAAGCATTGTTAACACGTCGTAGCGTACGTGCTTATGAAGAGCGTATGCCTACACAGGACTTGATAGATAAGGTAATGGAGGCTGGTCTTTACGCTGCAAGCGGAAAGAATATGCAGACTGCTATCATTGTCCAAGTGACCAATAAGGAAGTACGCGACCGTTTGTCTGTGATAAATGCTGAGATAATGGGCGTAACGAGCGACCCTTTTTATGGAGCACCCGTTGTCCTTGCTGTGTTAGCGGATAAGAGTAGTCCTAATCATGTCTATGATGGTGCGTTGATGATGGGCAATCTTATGAATGCTGCTCATGCTTTAGGCTTGGGCAGTTGTTGGATTAATCGTGCCAAGCAAACTTTTGAGCGTGAAGACGGTAAGCAGATGCTGAAAGAGTGGGGTATAGAAGGCGATTATGAAGGTATTGGCTTTTGTATTCTTGGTTATGCTGCAAAGGAGGGTAAGACTGCACCACGTAAGGCAAATCGTATCTTCTATGTGAAGTAAGGCTCTGACTTATCGCTATTGGATTTACATGCCTGTATAAGTTAATCACCCTTGACTTGCTATATATAATAAGGTGAAGCAGACATTTCTTTTACGTCATTAAACGATGTGTTAACGCTCCGCACATATTGTGCTCATGGTAAGCACTATTGGTGCTGATGCTCCGCACATATTGTGTTGACCACTTAAAGCCTTGCTATATGCCGTTAACGAGTGTGCTATTATTGGTTAGTTTCTGTTAGGAAGACGATGTTATTCGTGTTTCGTTGAATAGTATTAATAGCGAGATAATAAAAAGTAGCCTCAATACATAAGAATGCTTTATTTGCATTTCAAATGTATTGAGGCTATTCTTTTTGTCTTTCAAATTTGAAAGAGCTTATTGCTCAATGGGAATAAAGGGGGGTTAATTACTCTCCCTCCTCTTCCTTCTTCTTGCGAGTAGCTCTACGTTTCTTTGGCTTCTCCTCGGTCTTGTCAACCTTTACACCAGCCAACTCTGGGTCGATAAGAATACGACCACAGTACTCACAAACGATAATCTTTTTGTGCATCTTTACATCCAACTGGCGCTGAGGTGGAATCTTATTGAAACAACCACCACAAGCATCACGCTGTACGTAAACAATACCCAAACCGTTGCGGGCACCACGACGAATACGCTTGAAGCTACGGAGCAATCCTGGTTCAATCTTAGTCTCAAGCTCAGCGGCCTTCTCTTTGAGCAAACCTTCCTCCTCACGTGTCTCCTGCATAATCTCGTCGAGCTCGTTACGCTTCTCTTCTAAGGCGTGCTGACGATCCTCGAGCAATGCACGGTTGGCTTCCAAGTCCTTACGCTTCTCTTCAACCTTAATCTGAGCCTCTTTAATCTTCTTATTGCAAAGCTCAATCTCAAGTGTCTGGAACTCGATTTCCTTTGTCAATGTGTCGTACTCACGGTTGTTTGCAACAGAGTCCAACTGCTTGTTGTAACGCTCCAAACTTGCTTGAGCGTCAACGATGTTACCCTTCTTCTGGGTAATAGCATTCTGATAATCCTTAATGTCCTGCTCAATCTTCTCAATACGAATGTGCAGACCTTCCAACTCATCTTCCAAGTCGCGTACCTCAAGTGGTAACTCACCACGCAATGCACGCTTCTCGTCGATTCCTGACAGGGTCGTCTGTAACTGGAAAAGGGCTTTCAACTTCTCCTCTACTGGTAACTCTTTTGGATCTTTCTTTGCCATAGTTCTTATGTTTGTTTAATTCAAAATTCAAAATTCAAAATTCATAATTATGATTACTGTTGTTTTAGGAGTTTAGGAGTGAGAGGAGTTAAGACAACACCACAGACTCCATTCGTCCAACTTCTTAACAATTAACTTGTTTACTTGTTCAGCTTGTCAACTCGTCCACTAAAAATACCCTATAGGATTCGTATTAATCTCAGACAAGTAGCACTTTACGCTTGGGCATTCTCGTTCGATAACGTCACGTAACAGCTCAGTGGTGAACTGCTCACTCTGATAATGTCCGATAACGCAAATCTGTATCTCTTGCTCATAACCAAAGAACTCATGATAACTCATCTCACCTGTCATAAAGGCATCTGCGCCTGCTGTAATAGCATCCTGCAAGAGGAATGCCCCCGAACCTCCACAGAGAGCAATGGTACGAATCTCACGACGTAGTAACTCATTGGTTTGAACACACTCTGCATCAAACTTCTTCTTCAATAACAGTATCAAATCGTCTGCAGCCAAGGGCTCCTCAAACTCGCCGATGACACCATCGCCGCCTGTTACGGATTCGCCGGTCTGTGGATTCACCACTTGCTTGTTTCGGCCAAAGAAACGTAGGTTCTTAAGTCCTAACTTCTCAGCTATCTTGTAGTTGACACCGCCCACAGCTGAGTCTAAGTTTGTGTGCATAGCAGCGATGACGATATCGTTCTTAATAGCCTTTATCACTGTGCGCTGCACATAGTTGGCATCTGTCACTTGTGCTAATTTACGGAAGATGAGTGGATGGTGCGCAACAATCAAGTTACACCCCTTATTGATGGCCTCATCTACCACCTTCTCAGTCACGTCAAGACACAATAAAGCCCCTGATACTTCCGCCTCTGTCAATCCAACTTGTAGGCCAGCATTATCATAGCTTTCCTGCAAGGGCAAAGGCGCGAATCGTTCAAGGGCATCAATTACTTCCTTTATTTTCACGCTACGCATAAGTTTTAGGCTGCAAAGATAAGAAAATTATTCGATTTTCACAACCTTTGCAGCCTAATTTATTTTCTTTCTATTTCAAAGTAGTATTACTCTTGAATAATCAAGTAACGCGACACATTCCAAAACTTCTCTGCATCGGTAATGGTGAGTGTTGTTGTTCCGTCCTCGTTCTCTGTGAGTGTATAACTACCTTCTGGGTTCTGGGATAAGAGCTTTGGACTCGATGAGTTAATTGTCAGTGTCTTCAGTTCTTTGCTGTTAGCCTCTGTAAATAAATCTTTTGTTACATTGTTATTATCCACTTTCTTAGAGAAAAGTGATGTCTTCAAAAGACCTTTCTCCTTCAGAGTCTCTTTGTTCGCAATGATATAGTAGACTTTATCTGACTCCTTATCTTCTTTAATTCTTTGCTTCTCTTTAGCTTTCAGTTGAGCATATTCGCGCTCCAAAGCTGCCATGTTGAACCTGTAACGCATTGCATCAACGCTGTTAGTTTGGTTCATAACGATGTATTTAAGCTGGTCTACAGTGACGTCCTTACGACTTGCAACCTGCTCTAATTGGGTTACACGATCTCCTTTCTCCTTCAGCTGTGATGAAAGGAAGTCTATTACCTTGTAAAGATTATCTATTGTAGGATTAGATGCTGCTGGAGCATCCACTTTCTTAACCTTTTCGTTTAGAAGTTTGTCAATCTGGTTCTGCTTCTCTTTGAGTAGTGCACCGAGCCCCCTTATCTGCTGAATAATCTTCGACTTCTTATTTGCGTGCTCTGTAGTCTTACAGAGCATTGCCTCTTGAGAAGAGATGGCGTCAAGGTTAGCTGAAATCTCATCTATAGATGCTGTCAGCTGACTTATCGCCTCTGCCTCTCTGGATGGAGGAGTTACATTGATACGTTCTCTGACAGGAGTCGGACGCTTCACATCCTCACAAGATGTGAAAGCTACAATACCTATTAATGCTATCAGAGCTGTTAATTTATTACGTTTCATCTGTATAATCATCGAATGACAATGCAAAGATACTCTAATTATGTGAGGAAACGTCAGATTAAATATTAAAAATACTAATAAAAGGAGAAACTTATGCTGCTCCTCCTTTTATTATGCTATTTCTTTGATAAACAGTAAAATATTATCTTACAATAACCTTATGTGTCTTGCCATTCGTTTCTTTGATAATATTCACGCCATGTTGTATATTTTCAAGACGTTTACCAGATAGGTCATAAATCGTTTTTGTGCCTTCCTTCTGCTGCTTATAAACGCTAATACCCATTGGAGTGTCTTCCCAAATAAGCGTTGCTGTCACTCCTTCTTCCCCTGATTGTTTGATATTTTCTACAATACCACTTGCATTCTGGTTATACGTAATTGTGAAATCATCATCACTTGTCCAGCCAAAATAGTCTTTATCTATCACCGTATAGCGCACAGCAGCTACTGGATGTTGGAAAACTTTCCCAAAGTATCCTGCAAAGAGTTGTCCGTATGGTGCGATACCTTCATAATCGGCAATTGAGGTAATTGGATTAACAAATAGAGAAAGATATTTGTTGGTAATGCTTTTGTTGTATTCATAAGCTACCTGTCCTACTTTTTTGTTATCCCAAAAATGCTCTACGAGTGTAATATCTCCGTCTGTCCATGTCAATTTATACTCTGTTCCGGTACGTTCATTGTTTGTTATTACAATCTTTGTCAGTTCCCCAGCTGTATTATATGTATAGTTATAGTCTGCCCAATATTCTGGCTCTCCTTCATATGGAATTAAGTTTATCTTTTCTGAAACAACTCTATTATTCTGGAGAACAGTTGTTCGGATATTTTTATTTTTGATATTTTCATTCTCATAGAATGTTTGAACGACCTTGTCATTACTATAAGCATACTTGCTACTACGTTTTAAGTCGTCGTCAGCAATATATTCAACAGACTCTATAAGTCTTCCTTTTTCATCATACTTTAATTCAAAGTAAGATTTGCCGTCGGTCATCTTCAACAACTTCCTGTCGTTCTGTGCACTGATGGTCTGACCAAACACAATGAGGGTAATAAGTAATAAGTAGATTCTCTTCATATACAATATAATTAAAATTTATAAATAGTCATTCTTTTATCAACTGCAAAGTTAATAAAAAAAACGTTAATCCAGTTTTGTTCTTTATAAAATTCAGGCTTATTAGTCCAGTTACTTAATCGAGTAACAAGGGCTAATAAGCCTGAAAGGATTTATCCTAATGCAAGGATACGTTCTAAGTCTTTTTCTTCACCTACTACCCATAGAACGTCGCCTGCCTGCAGGCAGCGGGAAGGAGTGATGAGTGTGAGGTTCTTTTGGCCTTCATCAACACCCACAACCATACAGTTGTATTCGTCACGAATACCGCTGTCTTTAAGGGTCTTTCCTATGAAAGGACTTGTTTTAGAGATGGTGAAACTGCGGAGTTTCATTTCATGTTTCTCTATGTCCGTAATCGTTGGCTGTAGTTCAGCCTTCATTGCTTTCGAAAGTTTTGTTAGCTGTTCGTCATCACCAATGGCTTGCAGTTTGTCGCCAGGGAAGAGAATCGTACCACCATTCGGAATATTGATACGTTGAGAACCACGAAGAATACTACTGATATGTACACCGAAGCGGTTACGTAACTTTAGGCTATACAATGTCTTACCCGCCCATAGAGAATCATCGGGCAGTTCAAGGTTGGCGATATGAATATCTCGGTCTATCAGATGGTCGGCAAAGAGTGGTTTCTTCTTTCCTTGTATCTGTGCCTCTATATCACGGCTTTGAAGGTTCTGAATAAACAGACGTTCCAAAGTAATACTTCGTTTCTTGAGCCAACGAGAGAGAAGCATCAATATCAATAAGCCCACCGCAACAGCAATCATTAATGCATTCTTAAAGCGTGTGAGATAGTTACATATGTAGAAGATGAAACTGAGTGCAATAAGTACACGTGCAAGAATGGTTGCAGTGAGGGGTAGACGATTGATACGGCGGTCTGTCCAAAGTGCCTTAAACGCTTCTGAGTGATTCTGTTTCATTACAATAGAACGTAGGAATGGTGCGATGAAGAGGATTGTAAGGAATCCACACACAGCATTTCCAATCCAGTGACTGCCCGTCCATTTTATAGATAAGTTTCTACAGATGGGTAGTGCAGCAGAGAACATGATTGCGATGACAGCTGCAGAGAGGATACCATAAATAAGGGTGTTGAAAATCATCTTCTTCATTAGGACCTTCCATAGATTATTAGTCGACGCACTCTCTCCAGCATTGTTTGTTTGAATATGTGTTAGACGACGCACCCATCTTTTTGGAAGATGCTTAACGAGGACGTTATAGCATGGTTCTGCCGCACGAATCATATACGGAGTGAGGAAGGTTGTGATAACTGATACGGCTACGACAACCGGATAAAGGAATTCGCTGATAACACCTAAGGACTTTCCTAATGTTGCAATAATAAAGGCAAACTCGCCAACTTGTGCCATTGAGAATCCACAGCGCATAGCATTCTTGAGGGTCTGTCCACCGAGAAGATAGCCTAAGGTTCCAAACAGCGCCTGTCCGACGAGGATTGTTATAACAAGTAAGAGGATTGGTATAGCATATTGTACAATAACATCAGGCTTTACCAACATACCAACAGAGACGAAGAAGATGGCTCCAAAGAGATTCTTTACAGGATCTACGAGTCGGATAATTTTATCTGCCTCAACTGTCTCTGCTAAGATACTTCCCATGACGAAAGCACCAAAGGCTGCACTGAAACCTACCTGTGTTGATATAACAGCCATAAGACAACAGAAGCCTAATGACACAATAAGCAAGGTCTCGCTGTTAAGGATTTTACGGACAGAACGAAGGAAGAGTGGAATGGCAAAAAGTCCAACGACAAACCATAAAACGAGGAAGAATCCAATCTTCATGATGCTTCCAAGAAGTTGTACACCGTCAGGGCTGTTACCACTGGCAACGGTACTGAGCATAACCATCATCACAATGGCAAGGATATCCTCTAAGATAAGTACGCTCATCACGGTAGAAGCGAAGCCTTGCTGTGTGAGTCCCATATCTGAGAAGGCTTTGTATATAATGGTTGTGGAACTCATTGCGACCATACCTCCGAGGAAGATACAGTCCATCTCTTTCCATCCGAAGCTGTGTCCTACAATGACACCTAAGAGCATCATACTGAAGATGATAGTACAGGCTGCGATGATGGGGGAGGCTCCCATCTTGAGAATCTTCTTAATGGAGAAGTCTAATCCCAATGAGAACAATAAGAAGATGACACCAATGTCTGCCCATGTTTGTATGTCGCCTTGGTCGACAACACTCATGGTATAAGACATGTGGGGTGATACAAGAAAACCTGCTACAATGTATCCTAATACCAATGGTTGTTTGAGTTTCTTGAAAATAAGTGTTACAAATCCTGCTACAACGAGAATAAGGGCAAGGTCTTGGACCAATTCGGGTAGTTCTGACATAAATATTTTATGGAGTTAGAGGAGTTAGTGGGGTAGTTGGATGTTAAACCAATACCTTATTATGAGTAATCTTATATGTGTTGTTTGTGGAAGAGATGGGTTATAGTTGAAAATCTCATAGTTAAAAGAAAGGGAGTTAAACCAACATAAATATATAGTTCATAAAAGTGTTGGTTTAACTCCGGTACGATATCTTTAACTAATTGATTTTCTGTAGTTAATCATTAAACTCAGCCGTTAGTCGGCAGATATTAATGATAACCTGCATAGCTTTCTCCATTACCTGAACTGAAACAAATTCGTATGGACCATGGAAGTTTACGCCACCTGCAAAGATGTTTGGACAAGGAAGGCCCTTGAATGAAAGCTGTGCACCGTCCGTACCACCACGGATAGGCTGTACCTTTGGAGCTACATTTGCCTGCTGCATAGCCTGAAGAACTAACTCAATAACATGCATGTTAGGATCAATCTTCTCCTTCATGTTATAGTACTGGTCGTTCATCTTCAGTTCAACAGTTCCTTCACCATACTTCTCATTCATCTTCTTCACGCAGTTCTCCATGAAACGCTTGCGGTCTTCGAAATGCTCACGGTCGTGGTCACGGATGATATAGCTGAGTTTAGCTTCTTCACAGCGACTCTCAATACCGATGAGGTGATAGAAACCTTGATAACCTTCAGTCTCCTCTGGAATCTCTGTCTCTGGAATCATGTTATTGAACTCGCATGCTAAACGACTGGCGTTTACCATCTTCCCCTTAGCATAACCTGTATGAACGCTTACGCCATGGATAAACACTTTAGCACCAGCAGCATTGAAGTTCTCATATTCAAGCTCACCGAGGTCGCCACCATCAATGGTATAGCCCCATTCGCAACCAAACTTCTCTACATCAAAGTGATGTGCACCCATACCAATCTCTTCGTCTGGGTTGAAAGCAATACGGATGTCACCATGCTCAATCTCATCATGGTCGCGGAGGAAGCACATCGCTTGTACAATCTCTGCAATACCTGCTTTATCATCGGCACCCAATAAGGTTGTACCGTCTGTTACGATGAGATCTTCTCCCTTATGTTCTAAAAGCTCTGGGAACATTCGTGGAGAGCTGACCATATTAGGATTCAGTTGTATATCACCGCCATCGTAGTTCTCTACGATACGGGCGTTCACATTAGCACCACTTGCATCAAGTGCTGTGTCGTAGTGAGAAATGAAACCGATTGTAGGAATCTTCTTCTTTGTGTTGGCAGGGAGAGTGGCGTAGATATAGCCCATCTCGTCCATTTCTACATCTTTCAATCCTTCACGCTCAAGTTCCTCCTTGAGATATTTCGCAAAGATGAGTTGCTTCGGTGTACTTGGCACTGTCTCTGAATCTTCAGCCGACTGTGTGTCAAACTTGGTGTAGTTAATAAATCTTTCTACTATTTCCATGATGTTACGGATATTTAGTTGTATATCTTTTTGCTGTGTCAGTGCTGCTAATTGCAGTCTGTCATTTGCAAAGATACTATTTAATTTTGAGAATGCCTAATGATAGAACATCTGCTGTTTCTTTTTAGGATTTCTTATTATGCTGAATAGGATATTACTATACATTCCATGAGTTTAGTTTTTATTCCCTTTGCTGTCATTTTAACATTTGGCGTGAACTTATTGTAAACTAATTAGTTATATCTTTGTTGCGACTGACAGAAGTGACAGCAACTCTTGTTTTATATAGTTTCATGTCCTAAACCTCACAAGCTATTGCATTCCTTAAGAAAGAACAGTTGTTTCTTTTTTCTTTCCAAAGAATTTATTGACTGCAAGGGCTATAGCTCCATCGCCTGTTACGTTGCAAGCTGTACCGAAGCTGTCCATAGCTATGTACAAGGCAATCATTAATGCTTGTGCCTCTTCGTTAAAACCCAAGATACTTGATAAAGGTGCTAAGGCTGCCATAATTGCTCCACCAGGTACACCAGGAGCTGCTACCATAATAATGGCAAGCATGAGGATAAAGTAAATGAATAGTCCTGGGTCGTGTGGTAGGTCTGTTAACATACAGATTGTCAAAGCACAAGCTGTGATCTTCATTGCACTACCACTGAGGTGAATTGTTGCACAAAGTGGTACGACAAATCCTGCTACCTCTTCGCTGACGCCATTCTTTACTGTTTGCTTCAGTGTTACAGGAATTGTTGCTGCAGACGAACTTGTACCTAATGCAGTCAGGTAAGCTGGCAACATGTTCCACAGTAGTCTGAAAGGATTATGCTTAACGATAGCACCTGCAATACAGAACTCATAGATAAGGATGAGAACATGAAGGATGAGGATAACAATGATAATCTGTGAGAACACCAAGAGCACCTGTCGCGCCTGTCCGTTATGGGTCATACTAAGGAAGACTCCAAAGATATAAAGGGGTAGGAGAGGGATAATAGCCTTCTCTATCACTTTCTCAATAATGGTCTTAAACTCATTAAAGAGGGTCTCCATTGTGCGCAAACCACCGTATGCAATACCCAATCCAGCAATGAATGAGAAAACTAAACTACTCATCACATCAACCATTGCAGGAATATTGATAGTAAAGTAAGGTGTAAGTTCTGTTGCCTTGTCAATATGTGGTATTACTCCTCCTGTAGAAGCAATCATAGAGGGGAATAACCATGTTCCTGTTCCGTAGGACAAGCCGCCTGCTACAATCGTGTCTACATAGGCTATCGCTACTGTTGCAAGCAATAACTTACCAGCTCCTTTTCCGATTCCTGCAATAGCAGGCGTTACCAATCCAATGATAATCAGTGGTATCATAAAGCCAAGGAACTGACTGAAAATACTATTGAATGTCAGAAAAACCCTTACTGCTGGGTCTGGGAGATAATAGCCAAGGAATAGGCCAAGTAGTATGGCAATGATAACACGTGGTAGTAGTCCAATTTTGATTTTCTTTTGCATACTCTATTCTTTTAAGATGAATTATTCGATTTCTGAGCTAACGCGGTTGAACAAAAAAAGGATGAACAGTAAACAACCATACATCCTTTGTTACAATCTATGACTCCATCGGGAGTTCTGTTTCTTCTTTTCGTGACTCCATTGGGATTCAAACCCAAGATCTTCAGAACATTTTTCTGACCTCATTCAGCTAAATGTCATCAGAAAGTTGTCACTTTTTGTGACTCCGTTGGGATTCACCCCCAAGACCTTCAGAACATTTTTCTGACCTCATTCGGCTAAATGTCATCAAAGAACCGTCACTTTTTAGTGACTCTGTAGAGAGTCTTTCTTTCTTTTTTGTGACTCCGTTGGGATTCAAACCCAAGACCTTCAGAACCGGAATCTGACGCTCTATTCAGCTAAGCTACGGAGCCTAATGATTGTGCAAAGATACAGTAAAGTTTGCATAATTCCAAACGAACGGTAAACATTCTTGTTAAAGTTTATGATATAGAAGTGATGTTTTCAAAGCTTAGTAATATCCTTTATAACAAGCGGGAATATTAGGCGTAAGCTATCATAAAGTTGTAATTCGTATAGAAAATATGTTATTTTGTAAGATTAAGGCGATGTTTGTTTCTCAGTTTGATAATAAATATATACCTTTGTGTGCAATTGAAATAACTGATAAACCATAAAAAGAGAGGAACCATAATGAGTCAACTGATAAAGCCAGAAGGATATAAAGCAGTACTTGGCAAACGTCAAACCGAGCAGGGTATCAAACTTATAAAGGAGTTTTTTCAGCAGAACTTAGCTACCGAATTACGACTAAGTCGTGTTACGGCACCGTTGTTCGTGTTGAAAGGATTAGGTATCAATGATGACTTGAATGGTGTTGAGCGCCCTGTTTCCTTTCCGATTAAGGACTTGAGAGAAGCTGAGGCTGAGGTGGTACACTCTCTGGCAAAGTGGAAACGACTGACGTTGGCTGACTATGACATTCAACCGGGCTATGGTATCTATACAGATATGAATGCTATTCGAGCCGATGAAGAATTAGACAATCTTCATTCACTTTATGTTGACCAGTGGGATTGGGAAGCGGTTATCACCGAAAGCGATAGAACACGTAGCTTTTTAGAGAATGTCGTTCGTCGTATCTATGCAGCTATCCTCCGCACAGAATTCCTTGCTTGTGAGACTTATCCTCAGTTGGAACCCTTCCTTCCACAGACAATTCATTTTATTCATGCGCAAGATTTGTTGGATATGTATCCTACGCTGACAGCCAAGGAGCGTGAAGATGAGGTTTGTAAGAAGTATGGTGCGGTGTTTATTGAGGGTATTGGTTGTAGATTAAGTAATGGTGAGAAGCACGATGGACGTGCTGCTGATTATGATGACTGGTCAACTGTTGCAGAAGATGGTAAGACTGGCTTGAATGGTGACATCCTCATTTGGTATCCTATCTTAGGACGTAGTATAGAACTTTCGTCTATGGGTGTTCGTGTGGATAAGACTGCCTTACTCCGTCAGTTGACGATAGAGAAGCAAGAAGAACGTCAGCAACTCTTCTTTCATCAGCAGTTACTCTCAGACAAACTGCCGTTATGTATTGGTGGCGGTATCGGACAGAGCCGTCTTTGTATGATAATGTTGCACAAGGCGCATATTGGTGAGATACAAGCAAGTATCTGGCCAGAAGAAATGAGAAGAGAGTGCGAAGAGGCAGGAATGCCGTTGATTTAGAAGCTTACATATTATATTTATAGAACTAAAAAAGAGCCATATCAAACTCTAAAAATAAGTTTGGTATGGCTCTTTTTGTATAACAATTGCAACTCTCAATCCATATCCAGCCTATGTGTTGATGCTCAGCACGTGTGGTGCTCATGGTAAACACCAATGGTGCGGATGGCATATTAAGTCGCACTATCTTGTTAGATAAGTTCTACTTATTATCATATTCCGTGTGGAAGGAGATGTTATTTAAGGCTCTTCCGAAATTTGGAGTGATGCGATAATTTCCTTTATGCCACTTGTTAGTAAAGAAGATTTGTAAATAATTCATTATAAGCGTTTTATAGCGTGTATAACCCATGTGATACAACAACAACTTTCGTAACCTTTAAATTAGTACTTTGTATTCTTTAATATCAGTAAACAAAGGGGATATAAAAGTGTTTAAATTATAAAAGTTATTGATAATCAGATATTAAACACTATCACTCCAAAATACTGAAGGCCCAAACTTATCTCTTGACTTACTTTTTGAACTTTGAACTCTCGTCTATTAAAAGCACCCCAGAAAGGTTACTTTATGGAACATAACAAACTTTCTCTTTCTTTATACTGGCAAGGTGTGTCTTTGTACCACAAATTACCATTTGTACCACAAATACCCCTGCCCCGAAAGGGGGGGGATTAAATCACTCTCAAGTCGTGACTTATTGTTTTACAAAATAGTACTTTCCTTTTCTAATATAACGCTCGTCCTCATATCTGCCAAAGTGATAGATAAACTTCTGTTGAGGTCTATCAGTATATCTAAGTGTAAGTTGATCATTATTTAATACATATATACCTTTTAAAATCTCTATAGAATCTTTGATTGAGTTATAATCATGAAACTCAAAAGTAGAGTCATTTTTGAAAACAATTCGTATATCAGCTGCATGTGGTATTATCCAAATACCTTGTAAATACTTGAATGCTGTAGATTTCTCTGTTTTTATGACTCTTACTTGATTTTTTTGTACAATACACTTCTTGTTAGGTGCTGATGTACAACTTACGGTGATGAAGCCAATTAAAATTAACATTTTCATTCTCATTTCTAGTATACTCCATGATTAAACAATTCAACCTCTTTTTTCCTTCTCCCTATTATTTCGCTTGGACGTCTCCAATGGAGCATCAGTGTCCCATCATAGTGCCCTTTATTTAGTTCTTTCAAAAATTCGGAAGAAGGAAATCCTCTTCCAACTCCGATATTAAATGCAAATGAGCAAATGGCATCATATCTCCATTAATAACAGCTTTATATAAAAGGATTTAACGATGTCGCACAGCAGTTCGGCAACGTCGACTTTAGAAAAGCTTGAATTATGATTTTTTGTTTTTATAAAATGGCTTTTTATAGGCTTTTAGTGGAGGCTATTACTTCGTAACTATATGAATATAAGAGCTTATGGTTCATCACTCGAAATGTCGGATGAACCTTATTTAAGTCCTATCAAGCTGTAATTATTAATAAAGAGAGAATCTTTTATTCCGTTAAGACTCCCTCTCTCATTACTTCCCTTCAGTGAGTGACCGTTGATTCTGGAGAGTGGTGGGGCTTTTCCCCTCCTTCGGAAGAGTTAGGCGAAGGTTTTAATCTATAAACCTTTTAGTTATCTCCCCATACTCATCGATTCTTCTGTCACGCAAGAAAGGCCACCAACGGCGTACATTCTCGCTATGGTCGAGGTTGATGCTGAGAATAACACTGTCCTCATCGTTGTCACAAGCGCGATAGAGTAGTTCTCCCTGTGGTCCAGCAACAAAACTGCTTCCCCAGAACTGGATGCCTTGAGTTTGCTCACTTGGGTCAGGTTCGTGACCGACACGATTTACAGCGATTACTGGCAAACCGTTAGCAACAGCATGACCACGCATGACAGTTGTCCACGCTTCACGCTGACGCTGTTTTTCCTCGTCCGTATCACTACTCTCGTAGCCAATAGCTGTAGGGTAGATAAGCATATCTGCACCTTGCAATGCCATTAGACGGGCTGCTTCGGGATACCACTGATCCCAGCATACAAGTACACCAAGGCGTCCTACGCTTGTATCAATTGGATGAAATCCGAGGTCGCCTGGTGTGAAGTAGAACTTCTCATAGTAAGCTGGGTCATCTGGAATATGCATCTTACGATATTTACCAGCAATACTACCATCCTTCTCTATCACTACGGCTGTGTTATGATAAAGTCCTGGTGCACGTTTCTCAAAAAGTGATGTCACAATGACAATACCCAGTTCGCGTGCCAGCTCACCATAAAAGCCAGTAGAGGGACCCGGTATAGTCTCAGCCAAGTCAAACTTGTTTACGTCCTCTGTCTGACAGAAGTAAAGTGAATTGTGCAGTTCTTGGAGGATAACAAGTTCCGCACCACGTTGTGCTAAGTTTGTAATTCCCTCAGCCAATCGCTCTATATTGTTTTTGATATCCTCAACATTATGTTGTTGCAGGAAGCCTATTTTAAGTTCTCTCATAATAAAGGTGTTAGCCCTGTTTATGTTTATTGTTCTGTATTCTTTTATTACTATTCCATCTTTTATCAACTCAAACGAAGAGTGGTTTTATCCGTTTGCTGGTAGCTGCATTGTCAGACAGTGTATGGAACCATGCTGTCTAATAATAGTACGGCTGTCAATACCTATGATTTCACGATCAGGGAAAGCTTCTTGAATTGTGTCCAAAGCTTCTTTGTCCTTTTCGGGTTGGTTGTAGGTTGGAACAAGTACAGCTCCATTGATGATAAGGAAGTTTGCATGTGTTGCAGGCAAACGCTCGTCATCATCATAGATAGCGTCAGGCATAGGGAGACGAAGTAGGCGATAAGGCTCACCTTTCTGTGTGCGGAGCTGTTTTAGCTGTTCCTCTAAGAGTCGGAAGTCCTCATAATGCTCATCTTCCTTATCGTTACACCCTATATATAATAAGGTGTTATTTGGTGCGATACGTACGATAGTATCAATATGTCCGTCTGTATCATCGCCTGCTAACTGACCATAATCTAACCATATAACTCTCTCTACATTTGGGAAGAATAGGCGTAATTGCTTGTCTATATCCTCTTGTGTGAGAGGTTGATTACGATGTGGTGCCATCAGACAACTCGTTGTTGTAAAGAGTGTACGCTCTCCATCGCTCTCTATCGAACCACCCTCCAATACAAAATCCTTGTGGCTTTCTAATACACCTTGGAGGAGTCCAGCCTCGTGAAGTTGACGGTTGATTCTATTATCCTTTTCTGCTGAAAACTTCTCACCCCATCCATTGAAACAGAAGTCGAGTAGACGAAGGGGCTGGGAACTATCTTTCGATGCTTTGTTTGCTATGAGCGAAATCGGTGCAACGTCTCGTGCCCAAGTGTCATTATTGTCACAAGTAAAGAGCGTTACACGTTTCATCTGTTCCTCTGTCAGCCTTTCCTTCAGTAAGGAACTTACCATTTCTGTATCACGTGCTGTGATAAGCAATGCTTCGTACCGGGTAATAGCATCTGCCATCTGGAGATAAACTTCAGTAATCTCCTCAAGATAAGGACGCCAATCAGTATCTTCATGCGGCCATATCAGTATAACTCCGCTTTGTGGTTCCCACTCTGCAGGTAATCGAAAGCTATGATTTTCGTTTGTGTTCATAGTGCAAAGATAAGAAAAGAAAATGTGATACTTGTCTTTCCGTCTTCTTTTTTATTATAATATATTCGTTTAGAGGATGTTGATATAAAGGCACGCATGGGTTGATATATGTCAAATAGCGGGATTGATACGTGTCAATCTTATTGACGCAGGTCAAAATTTAATGGAAAAACAAAGTGAAAGTGTAAGTTTCCTTTGTGAGATTTTGGAAAGTGTACTAACTTTGCAAGCACAAAACAACACAAACGGCACCTCAATAGGATAACAAAGAGGTAGCCACTGAAAGGGCTTCAGTCTCAATAGGGACATAGGTAAAAGATTGTATAACTCAATAGAGGAAAGGAAACGTTATGAAAGAGAAAGTAAAGAATATGAGTGTTATGCGTAAGATGTTTCATTATATGACAAATGTCATCCGTGAATACAATATAGGTCGTGTAAACTGTTTGGCATAAATCAGAAACAGACTTATTCTTGCGCGATTCGCATGTAGTTAAGAAGAATAATTGAGAGAATATAAAAAAGAATCGGGTTAGAGTCAATTGACTTTAATCCGATTATTGTTTATGGAAGTTTCTCGGTTTATTTGACTTTGTTTATGAACTTAGGGAAGAATGTATAAAGTTTTGTGATTGTTTTAACATGTTAAAGAATCCCTGATATTTTTGTGGATAGATGAACTAATATAGGTTTACTCGCTTTTCTTGGTTTATTTGTAAATGTTATATTTGTTTAAAATGTAATTTTTTTGTTTATGATAGAAAGAAAAGTTTTTCTTTAGCTTGTATATTTAATCTAAATTACTTAAATTTGTCCTCGGTTAAGTAATAGCTGAAAACAATAACCTGTTTGTGAAGAGGTGTCACTTAAGACTTCCCCACCATAGTAGCAACGTGGTTCAAATAATAAAACAAAAAAAAAGAATGCCATGGGGAGTCGGCTCAAAAAAAGTTATGGAAGAAATGAATACTCCTAAGCCAAATAACAATTTGGCTCTTGCGATTTTCACAACTGTATGTTGCTGCTTGCCAGCAGGTATTTATGCAATCATTCGCGCTATGAAGGTGAATGAGCTTTATATGATGAAGCAATACGATGAAGCTGTTTTAGCTGCTAATGACGCTAAAAAGTGGAGTATTATTGGTATTGTTGTGGGTCTAATTGGTTCTATCCTTTATTTTGTTTGCTTCGGTGGTTTGGCTGCATTGAGCACAATGGCTGGATCTCACTAAATCCTTGAAACGTACTATAAAGTGTATAGGTTGGCTCTGTTTGGGAGCCTCCCTATTAATTCTGTATTATTTCTATAACCCTGTTACGACTTTATGGGCACCTAAATGTCTCCTTAAGGTCGCAACAGGGTTACAATGTCCTGGTTGTGGCATTCAACGTGCGTTGCATGCTTTATTGCAAGGGCGGTTTTTAGAAGCAATTCACTATAATTATTTTCTTCTATTTTCTGGACCATACATATTATCGTTTGGAGTACGTGCCTTACTTCCTAAAGGGAAGGCTAAGGATAGGCTCACAAAGGTAATAGAAGATAAGCGGCTTATATGGTTGTATATAATCCTCTTTTTCATTTGGTTTATTGTGAGAAATATCCTTAAGATATAGTGGATATGGGTTTGGGGAACATGTAAAGTTATATAAATTATTAAACCTAAGGTAATCATTATGGAATCAGATAAGGTGAATCATATATTGATGATGCTTTCATCAAAAATCCCTGCAGGAAGTATTCCGAGTGTTCGTACCAGATTAGAGAACACTGATATTAGTGAGTCAGAGATATTAGCTCTCCACTCTCAGATGAAAGATCCTTTGCTATCAATTCTTTTGTCAATATTTATAGGATCACTTGGTATTGATCGCTTCTATATTGGAGATGTTGGTTTAGGTATTGGTAAGTTGCTGACAGCTGGTGGTTGTGGTATCTGGTGGCTTATAGATATCTTTTTGATAACGGACGCAACTAAGCAGAAGAATTTAGAGCAGTTGTCATACTATCTTCGCTAAGAAAGATTAAACCTGCTGGGTTAAATAAGATATCCTTGTATAGTTATTTCTTGCTGGAATAACTATACAAGGATATTATGTCATTTTATGTTTCATTATGTAGGCTTACAATAAGGCTACAGTTTCTATCTTAACATCTTCTGTTGGACGGTCGTTGCGGTCTGTATCGCAGTTTTGTATACGTTCAACGATATCAAGACCTTCCTCCACCTCACCGAAGACGGTGTACTGATTATCGAGGAAAGGAGTACCACCAACATTAGTATAAACCTCTATTTGTTCTTCTGTAAAGGAAGGCTTACCTTGTTGCTTATAAGTTATTTTTGTTTGTTCTATCAGTTTGTCTTGTAGCTCTTGCAGTCCTACACGATCACGATTACGTCTTAAATTCATTATCTCCTCGTGATGCTCTTTCGTAAGCTGATTAAATACTTGTTGCTCTTGTTGCATTGCCATCTGATGCTCCATTTGCTTCAGTTCTGCAGGTTTAAAGGTCTTTCCCCATACAATGTAAAACTGACTACCACTGCTTTCTTTTTCAGGGTTAACTTCATCACCTGTGCGGGCTGCACTCAAGGCACCACGTTTGTGGAAGTATTGTGGATAAACAAACTCAGCAGGAATGGTATAATCAGGTCCACCTGTGCCTAACATCTTACCCTTTGGAGCATTCTTACTATCTGGATCACCACCTTGTATCATAAAGTCCTTTATTACTCGGTGGAAGAGCGTACCATTGAAATACCCTTCCTTTGCAAGCTTTAAAAAGTTATCACGATGTTTTGGAGTCTCATCATAAAGGCGAATAATGATATCACCTTCTGTTGTTTTTATTTTAAGTCTTGTTGCCATAGTGCAATTTATGATTGTTTCTTAATGAAAATGTTTGTTGTGAATTGATTAGCAATTACTTGTCAATTATAAACCTGTCCACTTTCCTCACAGTCCTCTTGCCTTATAGATTCTTTCTTTGGCGTCGTTAATCTCCTGAAACTTCTTTTCAGCAGCCTTTCGGATATCGTCTCCAAGTGTAGAAACACGGTCAGGATGATGTTTTAAAGCCATCTTTCGGTAAGCAGCCTTGACTTCATCATCAGTTGCTGATGGAGATATGCCTAACACCTTATAAGCATCTTCGATGTTGCTACTTGCTTTTGCTCCACTTTCTAAGTTGAGCATGGACTCAACGTCTTGTGTAGAAAGTCCAAGATATAAGGCAATCTCTTTTAGTGCAACAACTTCTTCTGGGCTTACAATACCATCAGCTTTTGCTATGATGACAAGATAGTTTAGTAGTTGTAGGCGTTGGCTGACACTTGTATGAAAACGTATTTCAACACAGCTCTTACGGATTGTTTCTTTAAATTGGTAAGGGCCTTGTTGCTTCTGTAAATCAAATAACTTTAGCAGAATTGATTCTCCTTGGCTTACAGCCTGCTCACCGAAGTTATGACGAAGGAATTGGCGTACATATTCCATCTCAGAGTGCATTATCTTTCCATCGGCTTTTATAATGTAAGAGGAAAGGACAAGCATAGAGAACAAAAAGGAGTTGCGGTCTTCTTCAAACGGACGCGTGCCTCCAAAATGACTCTGCTCGCCATATCCGTTCTGCCTATCATCACCTCTATTATCGCCTGCAAATGCTTCGTCAAGCATTGTTCCTATACAATAGCCAACTAAACCACCCAGCATACTTCCGCTAAGTATCCAGCCTAATGCGCCACCAATCCATTTGCCTATTGCCATATCATCTTCTATTTATATGAAATAACACCTGTTTATAGTTTCATACTGACCTATAAACAAAGATAGTGCCAAAATATGTTGGCTTATTGATTGTAAAGATTAATAAGAAGACTATATGAGGATTATACAATTGCATTGTTAAATGTTTTGATAGTCTGGAATTGTCTCAAGGAAAGCGTATGTTTGATTCTCATAATCCATTTTACAGATATAAGTATCTAAGCCATTTGATACAATCAGATAATCAACATGGAGTAGGAGGTTGTAAACAGAAATCTGTTCAAATACTTTCTGTGTTAATGGTATGGTAGGTGCTTTGTATTCAATAATCATCCTCGGACGAAGCTGATTATCGTAAAGCACACTATCAGCACGGACTTTCTTCTCGCCAACTTGTAGTGGAACCTCGTTAGCAAGTAGAGTAGCAGGGTAGCTCTTGTGTTCAATGAGGTAATGAATAAAGTGTTGGCGCACCCATTCCTCTGGCGTGAGTGCTATATACTTCCTGCGGAGTACATCAAAAATCTGCTTTCGTCCGTTTACCTCTCTTACTCTAATCTGATAAGGAGGGAGGTTAAGCTGCATCATATCTAAATATCTTATATATAATAAGGTGTAAGGTGTATAGTGAAAGTCAAATGAAAATTTTGTTTTCTATCTCTTTTCTATTAACTTTGCATAAAAGACCATACTGCAAGATATAGGGAGATATGTTTCCTAAGATAGTTTTCTATCAATATAGGACTTATAATCTCAGTCTTCTTGCCTCTATATATGGTTTATCTTTTATGCAAAGTTAATAAAAAAGTAAATGCCAGCAAAGCAAGGACCAACATTTCAGAGTATTATGCAGGATCTGAAGAATAAGAAGTTTGCTCCCATCTATATGCTGATGGGGGAAGAGTCTTATTATATCGATCAGATTTCTGGCTATATAGCAGAGCATGTTCTTTCTCCAGAAGAACGAGATTTTAATCAGACTATCTGTTTTGGATCAGATGTTACAGCTGTACAGGTAGCTGATATGGCACGACGTTATCCTATGATGGCGGAGTATCAGGTGATAATCGTCAAAGAGGCGCAGAATATTCGTTCTTTGGAAGCATTGGAGAAGTACCTCAAAAATCCCGTAAAATCAACCATCCTTGTATGGTGCCATAAAAACGGGAAAATTGACGCACGTAAAAAAGCTGTAGGATTGGCACAGGCTGTCGGTGTCGTTTTTGAAAGTAAGAAGTTGCGTGACTATCAGCTACCAGATTTTATCCAAAGTTATTTGAAGGAGAGAAAAGTTAGTATCGACCCAAAGACGTGTCAGATAATAGCTGATCATATTGGTGCGGATTTAAGTCGCCTCACTTCTGAGTTGGATAAGGTGCTTATCTCTCTTCCTGCAGATAATCTTCGTGTCACCCCAGAAGTAGTGGAGAAGGAGATAGGTGTCAGTAAAGACTTCAATGCTTTTGAACTTAGAAATGCGATTGTACAGAAGGATTGTTTTAAAGCAAATCAGATTGTGAAATATTTTGACAATAATCCAAAAGCTGGTTCTCTTTATTCTTTCCTTCCATTACTCTTTTCTTATTTCCAAAGTTTGATGATAGTTCATTATTCTCCTCGAAAAAATACGGAACAAGATATTGCTGCTGCTTTAGATTTGCGTAATACATGGGGAGCTAAAGATTTTGTAATAGGGCAAAAGAATTATTCTGCTCGCAAAACGATGGAGATAATTTCTAAGATTCGAGACATCGATGGGAAGAGTAAAGGATTAGATAATCCTAATACTGGTGCAGGAGATTTGATGAAAGAGCTAATTTTCTTCATACTTCACTAAAAAATAGAAGGAATTTTGATGCTTTTGAAGCATAAAAATCTCCTGTTTTTACCAAAAATCATATTTTTTTAAGCTAAAAAGAGCACTCTGAAAAGGGTGCTTTTTTTATGTTTTCTATTGAGTAATAGGATAGTTAGCTCATTTTACCCTATTCATTTTTCGCGTATTTTTCGTCTTCTTTATCCTTGTTCGTAAATACTTTAAGCACGTAAAAAATGGCATTTTTTCGTAATAGCTGATTTATGTTTCACATTCTTTTAGTTTTGGCTTTGTAAAATAGAAAGCAGATATTTTTATACTTTATATTTGTATATGTTGAGGAGTAGAAATAATTTTTGCATTAAAAACTGCACATACAAAAATGTATTTGCAAATTAAAATTAGAATATTTGTATTTACAAATCAATATGTATTTTCATGCATTTAGTAGTTCTAATAGATAATGCGTTGTTAATCAGTCATTTATTATAATTTATTGATACTTTTATAAGCTTAAACTCTTGTTATCTCCCTTTTTATTGCATATTCTGCCATTTTAGGTTTGTATACGTCAATAAAGGTTGTTTATAGCCAGTAATTTAGAGTTTTCTGCTTATTTATCCCTTTGATATCATATAGGTTTGTATATATCATTTTGTAAATGTATATTAGAATTGCACATGTTTAGCTATTTATATTTGTGAAATGTAAATATCAAAAGTAAGATATACAAATAAAATATCCTTAGTTCATTATTTTGAGATTTAAAATATTATGTTTACCTTTGTAAAGCTATTAAAGAGGTGCCTAATCAGCTTAAAAACTCCTCTATTTGCTAACGAACGATAGAATTTGGATATGAAAGATCGAATTAGACAGCTTATGGAGAGTCAGCATATGACTCAACAAACTTTCTCAGATTTCATAGGAATCTCATCAGCATCTCTCAGTAGTATTTTTACTGGAAGAACAAAACCGACTCTAAATACAGTTGAAGCTATCAAGAGTAAGTTCACAAAGATTAATCTTGATTGGCTTCTGTACGGACAAGGACCTATGTTTAAGGATCAGGTTACTGAACCTAATTCTTCAGCTGGAGAAGCTGAGATGGTATCTCCTGGAGCCTCTGAGGGTATGCTTGACTTTCCTTATCCTACTCCATCCTCACAGCCAGAGACAGAACAGATAAGCTCTCCATATAGTGATAATATGTATAAAAATCCATCTCGTACAGAGGTAAAATATATTGACAAACCGCAACGTCGTATCACGGAGATTCGTATCTTCTTTGATGACCAAACATGGGAGACTTTTGTTCCAAAAAAGTAAGTCTTCGGAATGTGAAAAAGATATTCAAAGAATAGCACTCGGAGTTTGTAAACGTATTCGTTAACTTCCGAGTGCAAAGTTACATTGGATATCTCTTAAAACAATTTCTAAGTAGCGTACATTATTTTATAAGAATCTATGTAGTCTTTCTTACAAGCCTTTGTTTCTATTTTGATGTATTTGCTCTTACTATAAAGAAATAGGTGTTATAGTATGCAAACGAACTTTAAGCCCACAAAGGTCTTTTCTCTTATTAATACTATTGGATTCTTACGTTTTTATCGTGTCTATCCAGAGTTTTGAAGTGTTACGATAGACTTAAATTTAAGCGTTTACTTACAAAACTATTTTCGATTTAGTTTGCTGTCATTTTAACATTTAGCACAAACTCCTTATAAACTAATTAGTTATAAACTCTCTTTGGATGACAGTAGTGACAGGAAAGTGTAAATCTAAGGAATCGTATGTAGGAAGCGGACTATTTATTTAAACTTGATAAAGCAATTACATAGTATCTTATCGTCTCTTTTCTTACTCTTCGAGTTATGTATAGAAAATTTTGCTCTATTTTGTTTGTATTCAGAAGTATTCATCATAAAAACTATATTTTCAATCATAAAAGAAAAGGGGCAGATGTGAGTTTACGAGGTCAATATTTTGTATGTCGATGTTCTTCTCGCTTGTTTTATGTTCATTGTAAATCTCGGTAGATGTTCAGTGTTGGTAAGGTCAGCACAAGGTAGCTGTGTGCCAGGCCCTGGTTGAACTGTCTTGTAAGCGCATTGATATATTCTGGACAATCTTCACACAAAGATAACTGAAGAAGAGAGAGCTCAGGATGCTTCCATGGCTGAATGCCTTGCCGCTGCATCCGCGTCTGCCCAACACGGATTCGGTAAGTTTTTCAAAGCCCAATTTTGAAAAAACGTCCATGATGTGATTAATTCTTCCGAAAGAAGTGATACTCTCGTTTTTAATTGCTACCTTTGTCATGTCAGATTTTTGCTTACTTGTTATGTTTGCAGCACCAAGATAGGTGAAAATTCTGACATATCCAAGTGTTTTGAGAACTTTGTTTCTCAGGCACTTGGAGTTCTCACAAGAATTTATGCTGCGGAATTAAGGCTAAAAATAAAAATATAAACTTACGGAAGATATTATCTCCCAATACCTCACTCAGAAAAGATGATATCAAACAAGGTAAAGCACTACGAAAACAATAAAAAATAGATATGAAAAGATTTGGCTTACTATTGATTGGCGTAATGCTTGTTATTACAACTAACTGTAATAATCAGCAGTTAAATAACACATATTCATCGAATAACTTATCATTTATAAAGAATGATAAACTTCATTATAATATCCTCTTAGTCGCATGTGACACCTGTGTTCCTATTATAAATAAGGGCTATAGAGTGCGTGTTAAGTTGACAGATAAACAGAAAAGTATCGTTAAGAAAATAGAAAAGGAAATGTGGAGGCACTTATTATCTGATAAGAAGACCGATTTTGCAGCAAATCTGATCCTCTATGATATTTATGATAAAGATGCTATTCTACTCTTTGGATTAGGCAACAATATAAGAGATTGGAGAAAAAATCTAAAACGGGATGATACATTGTTTTGGTTGAAGAAATTAAAATGAATTCGTATTGGTCATCAAATATAAAGCGTTATGAGGAATATTATATTCATTTTATCGATGCTTCTCATAAGGGTGAGACACTCCTAAAGCAGATATGAGCAATGGTAGGCTTTGGACAAAGAAAGTGAATTAAGGATTTACAAAGAAAATTCGACAAACTGTTATTTTTCCATCTATTTATTTGGGTATGAAACTTTAGATATACTTTTAACTATAAACAAAAAAACATCTTTCAAATACCAAGACAAATGAAGTACATCGATTCTAATAAATATACAATGAAATATGTAATAGTTATAATGTTAGCCGCTTCCCTATTTACAGGATGCAGTAGCTCTAATTTCGAATTTATAGATTCATCAGAGCTAAGCATGAACGAAAATACATTTGAGGTCATCAATTTTAAGACGAATGTTAAATATCCGTTGAGAAAAGATTTACTGTCTCCTAATTATACTGGTGGTTATACGTTAAATTTCATAAACCAGTCGAATTTTAATAATCGATATGCAGCTTATGATTTGATTAAAGCAAGCATCAACCAATTACCATTTAAGGACAAGAGGGTAGAATTCGTGTCTGCTGATAAATTTATTATCTTAAGACTTAACAACGAAAATCAAGAGTGGGCGCCTAACTACTCTCTGAATATCAATGGTGATTGTGTAGGAGAATTAGCTGATGAATGGAATAGTAAACGTAAACTACAGATTGGAGACTTTTGGCGAAACCTCATTATCTCGCCATCGAAGAAACGAGTGTTGTGTGTTGATCGTCTAATGCTTAAAGGCAATTTCTACGCTATTGTTTATATCATACAAGCAGATAAAAAAAACTACCCTTTCCCTGCTCTATATCATTGGGATGTAACGCAACCAGAGATGCTTCCTCGCATAGGGAAAACTCTTGAAGGCTTTACAGATATAACCAGGAGAATCATAATAGCCAACCAATGATAAAATAATGAAGAGATTCCCAGTTTTGCAACAATATGACGCAATGGACTGCGGTCCGACGTGTTTAGCTATGATTAGTAAGTCTTATGGCAAAAACTATAATATAGAACACCTTCATGATTTATGCAATATATCTAATGAAGGTGTATCTTTATATGGTATTAGTATAGCTGCCGAGAAGATTGGATTCCATACAGTTGGCACTCAATTGAGTCTTATTCAATTGATTGATGAGATGCCGTTACCCTGTATTCTTCATTGGAATCAGAACCATTTCGTAGTGCTATATAAAATCAAGAAGACGAAGAAGGGTTGCGCGTTTTTTTGTGTTATTTTCGAGATGTTTACTCCCTTAGCACGTATCGTGCTAATCATCCACACCACGTGTGTTAGGAACTAACACATTATGTGCTGAATTATAGCACGGAGACAGAAAAAGCATAAGATTGTTTCTTTCTGATTATATATAAAGGTGTTAATTGTATTATTAATGCGATAGATGTTTATGGGCATTACTCGTTTTGAAAGGATTTCTTTCTGTTTTTTTTCTTCAATCAGTCTATAATCGGGATATTTTACCTATCTTTGCATAGTTTTAAAAAGCAAAGCAAGATGAAGAAGTATGTCCTCGACTTGAAGGTATCTTCTGTGGAGCGTGTCAATGCAAGGAATGTCCTTATTAAGCTGACAGATGAGAAACCGCTTCCAGAGATGCTGCCTGGTCAGTTTGTAGAGGTGAGAGTGGACGGCTCGCCTTCTACCTTTCTTCGCCGTCCTATTTCTATTAATTTTGTTGATAAAGAGCGTAATGAGTTGTGGCTGCTTGTTGCAACTGTAGGGGAAGGTACGCGTACGCTTGCACGTCTACGTGAAGGCGATATGTTAAACTGCGTGCTTCCTCTGGGCAATACGTTTGCACCTTTGGTAAGTTCGTCAGAACGCGTGTTGCTTGTAGGCGGTGGTGTAGGCGTTGCTCCGTTGCTTTATTTCGGTAAGCAGATAAAGGAGGCTGGTGGTACACCTGTCTTTTTGTTGGGAGCTCGTACAGCAGCCGACTTAGCAGAGGTATCGCTTTTCGAGAAGTATGGAAAGGTATGTATTACAACAGAGGATGGTTCTGCAGGTGAGAAAGGTTTTGTCACAAATCACTCTATTCTGTCCACAGAGCGTTTTGACCGTATTTCTACATGTGGTCCTAAGCCCATGATGATGGCAGTGGCACGTTATGCTCATAAGGCATCAATTCCTTGCGAAGCTTCGTTAGAGAATATGATGGCGTGCGGTGTTGGTGCTTGTCTGTGCTGTGTAGAGAAAACGACAGGAGGGAATCTCTGCGTTTGTACAGAGGGTCCAGTCTTCGATACACGTAGATTGATGTGGGGAGAATAAATCAGAAAAGAGTGGTTGAAGCTTAGTTTCCTTTTATTACACCTATTTATATTAATAGTACTAAATAGGAAAAGGAAGCATACAATCACATAGTTTTGTAAAAATAGATGATTATAATATGGCTGATTTAAGTGTAAAGATAAGTGACTTACAGCTCAAGAATCCAGTAATGACAGCCAGTGGCACCTTTGGCTATGGTTTGGAGTTTGCTGATTTCGTACCATTGGAGGAAATTGGAGGTATTATCGTCAAGGGTACGACACTGGAACCACGTGAGGGAAATGACTATCCACGTATGGTAGAGACACCTCAGGGAATGCTTAACTGCGTAGGCTTGCAAAATAAGGGAGTAGATTACTTCATCAAGCATATCTATCCTCAGATAAAAGATATCGACACGAATATGATTGTCAATGTCAGTGGTAATTCGCCCGAGACGTATGCAGAAACTGCAGAGAAACTTGACGCATTGGAAGGTATTCCAGCTATCGAGGTGAATATCTCTTGTCCTAACGTGAAAGAAGGCGGTATGTTGTTCGGTGTCACTTGCTCTGGAGCAGCTTCCATAGTGAAGGCTGTTCGCCAGCATTACCACAAGACCATGATTGTGAAGCTCTCACCTAATGTCACCGATATAGCCAGTATAGCACGTGCTTGCGAAGATGAGGGTGCTGATTCAGTATCATTGATTAACACATTGATGGGAATGGCGATTGATATAGAGCGTCGTCGTCCAAAGTTGAGCATCCGTACGGGTGGCTTGAGTGGTCCAGCTGTAAAACCTGTAGCGGTCAGAATGGTCAATGATGTGGCAAAGGCTGTGAAGATACCAGTCATCGGTTTAGGTGGTATTTCTACTGCTGAGGATGCTATTGAGTTCCTTATGGCAGGCGCTACAGCAATCCAGATAGGAACTGCGAATTTCCTTGATCCACAGGTTACGATAAAGGTGCGTGATGGCATTAATGACTGGCTCGACCGTCACGGCTGTAAGTCGGTTACGGAAATCATCAATTGTCTTGCATAGCTTTATAGGACGTAAATAAGTAGGAGCTACCCTTTACTTGGAAGATTACTCCTAATAAACTAAGTACCGACATCGTTTTACTTTTATGGTAGAGCGTTGTCGGTACTTCGTTTTGTGTTCTTCTGCATAGTTTTCTTTGTGGGCAGCAATCATTTCTTGGTTATTTCTATATTTTCGTAAGTGGTAGACGAATAAATTATAGTAATGTGATAAACTCAATCGCGTTTATTTTAAAAGAACCTTATTATGTTGTTTGCGGTTGAAAAATATTTACATCTATTCTTTTTCTTATGCTTCAAAAAAGCAAGAAATGGTTAATTTTAAAGTAATTGTAACTATCCCATTATCAGTTAGTTATAATGTACTGTGCGAAAAGGTGCTTAATAAGGATTCAAAAGGGCGTTAGTAACCTTCCAAAAGGGCACCTTTTGCAAGCTTATTGGGCGTCTTTTAGAAGCGAATTGAGCATCAATTCAAAATGAGTTTGTGAAAAATTAGGACAAAATGGGGTGAGGCTTAATCTCTCCTTGCACGAGGAGTGAATAGTTCTACCTTATTTATTAAGTCTTTTGAATGGATCTTCAGGATTTTGAAGTGATAAGGTTTTTCACTTAAGGTTAGGTTTTTAACAAAATGTCACACGGAGAAAAGGAGAGGACGGAGGATTATTAAAACAAAGCAATAGAAGTAACGGAGGCACCGTCGGTGCATAGAGCGACGGAGCTTGTTTGCCATTTCTATTAGTAATTTATATACAAAGAGTTTATCCCGAAAGACTTCTCAAGAATCTGTACGCTACGCCTCCGTCGCTCTTTGTGCCGTCGGCACCTCCGTAACATTGCATAACCTCCGTCCCCTCCGTGACTCCGTGTGCCTATTATATAAGACCTTTTTGTTTATCACTCCATATTTCGGAAGAACCTCTTTTTTGTTATGTCTTACGTTCTCTTCTCACTCTAAGTGCAAAAGTAGGTGTTAAGCATGATTTGTTTTACATTTTTTTGCACAAAGTCTATTTATATGCGCATTATTATAAGGTTTGTGTTTTAAAATACATTAAAATAGGGGTCGTTCGCTTGCGGTATTATTTTCCTTTTTATTATCTTTGTAAGATAGAATAAGAAAATAGTAAGTTTACTTTTAAAAGCAATGTTTGAAAATTTAAGTGATCGTCTTGAACGCTCCTTTAAGATTCTCAAGGGAGAGGGAAAGATAACAGAGATAAATGTAGCAGAAACCCTGAAGGACGTGCGCAGAGCGCTTCTTGATGCCGATGTTAACTATAAAGTTGCAAAAACCTTTACTGATACCGTAAAGCAGAAGGCGTTAGGTATGAACGTTCTCACAGCCGTTAAGCCTGGACAACTCATGGTTAAGATTGTACATGATGAGTTGGCTGAGTTGATGGGTGGTGAAGCTGTCGGTCTGAATTTATCAGGTCGTCCTTCTATCATTCTTATGAGTGGTTTACAAGGTTCTGGTAAGACAACATTCTCTGGTAAACTGGCAAACATGCTCAAGACAAAGGAGCATAAGAATCCTTTGTTGGTTGCTTGTGACGTCTATCGTCCTGCAGCTATCGACCAGTTGAAGGTTGTTGGTGAACAGGTAGGTGTAGCTGTCTATAGCGAGCCTGAGAACAAGAATGTGAATGAGATTGCTGATCACGCACTTGCTGAGGCAAAGGCAAAGGGTCACGATGTTGTCATCATCGATACAGCTGGACGTCTGGCGGTTGATGAAGAGATGATGAACGAGATTGAGAGTCTCAAGAATCATGTTCATCCTGATGAGACACTGTTTGTTGTTGACTCAATGACAGGTCAGGACGCAGTGAATACAGCCAAAGAGTTCAATGATCGTTTGGATTTCAATGGTGTTGTTCTCACAAAGCTTGATGGTGATACACGTGGTGGTGCGGCATTGTCAATCCGTACAGTCGTTACAAAGCCTATTAAGTTCATTGGTACGGGCGAGAAGATGGAGGCTATTGATGTGTTCCATCCGGGTCGTATGGCAGACCGTATCTTGGGTATGGGTGACGTTGTTTCGCTTGTAGAGCGTGCACAGGAGCAGTTCGACGAGGAAGAAGCAAAGCGTCTGCAGAAGAAGATTCAGAAGAACCAGTTTGATTTCAACGATTTTTATAATCAGATACAGCAAATCAAGAAGATGGGTAACTTAAAGGACCTCGCTTCTATGATTCCTGGAGTAGGCAAGGCTATCCGTGATGTCGATATTGACGATAATGCTTTCAAGGGTATTGAGGCAATTATCCAGAGTATGACACCGAAGGAACGCACGAATCCAGAACTGCTCAATAACTCTCGTCGTCAGCGTATTGCTAAGGGCTCTGGTACCAATATACAAGAGGTGAACCGACTCATTAAGCAGTTCGACCAGACTCGTAAGATGATGAAGATGGTTACTGGCTCGAAGATGGCTGGTATGATGAGCAAGATGAAGGGCATGCCGGGAATGCCAAATATGCCGAAGATGTAAAAGACACATATTCATCAAATAATATCATTACTATGGAATATCAGTTAATAGACGGAAAGGCAACAGCAACTGCGATAAAGCAGGAGATTGCCGAAGAAGTGAAGGCGATTGTTGCCGCAGGTGGTAAACAACCTCATCTGGCTGCCGTTTTGGTGGGACATGATGGCGGAAGTGAAACCTATGTTAAGAATAAGGTAATTGCTTGTGAGCAATGTGGATTCAAGTCTACGCTCATTCGTTTTGAGGCTGATGTGACAGAAGAAGAGCTTTTGGCTTGTGTGGATAAGCTGAATAAGGATGAGGACGTTGATGGCTTCATCGTTCAGCTTCCTTTGCCAAAGCATATCGATGAGCAGAAGATTATTATGGCTGTTGACTATCGCAAGGACGTGGATGGTTTCCATCCTATCAATGTGGGGCGTATGGCTATCGGTCTTCCTTGCTTTATCTCTGCTACACCATTGGGTATCCTCACCTTGTTGCAGCATTATCATATTGAGACTTCTGGTAAGAAGTGTGTTATCTTAGGCCGTAGCAATATTGTTGGTAAGCCTATGGCACAGTTGATGATGCAAAAACAGTATGGTGATTCAACTGTAACCGTGTGCCACTCTCGTTCAAAGGATTTGAAGAAAGAGTGTCAGGAGGCAGATATCATTATCGCAGCTATTGGCAGACCTGAATTTGTAACAGCTGATATGGTGAAGCCAGGTGCAGTAGTTATTGACGTCGGTACGACACGTGTTGAAGACAAGGCACGTAAGAGTGGCTTCAGACTATGTGGTGACGTGAAATTTGATGAGGTTGCTCCTCTCTGCTCTTTCATTACGCCTGTTCCGGGTGGTGTTGGTCCTATGACTATCTGTTCACTAATGAAAAATACACTTGCTGCAGGCAAGAAAGAATACTATAAGTAGATGACAGCAGAAGAATATTTCCAACGAGGTAATGAATGCCGACAGAGAGGTGACTGGCAAGAAGCCTTAGCCAATTATATGGAGGCTATCGAGTTGGACCCTAATTCTCCAGCAGTAATCGCAAAAGAGATGGTGGAGAATATTCTCAACTTCTATAACAAGGATGCGTATAATCCTTAAAATACAAAAACTATGAGCAAGATGAAAGGTGCCATTGTGGTAAACACAGATCGATGCAAAGGATGCCAGTTGTGTATCGTTGCATGTCCGAAAGATGTTATTGCTTTGGCTCAGAAAAAGGTTAATGTCCACGGCTATCCGTATACAGAGTCTGCACGACCAGATGATTGTATTGGTTGTGCTGCTTGTGCTACGGTTTGTCCTGATGGCTGTATCACAGTCTATCGTAAAAAAGTGGAGGAATAATTATGGCAGAACAAGATGTAAAACTTATGAAGGGTAATGAGGCTATTGCTCATGCAACTATTCGCTGCGGTGCTGATGGCTATTTTGGTTACCCTATCACTCCTCAGAGTGAGATAATTGAGACACTTTCAGCATTGAAGCCTTGGGAGACAACGGGTATGGTTGTTCTTCAGGCTGAGAGCGAGGTGGCTTCAATCAATATGATTTATGGTGGTGCTGGCGCTGGTAAGCGTGTGCTGACAAGTTCCTCATCACCTGGTGTAGCTTTGATGCAGGAGGGTATCAGCTATATGGCTGGTGCAGAACTTCCAGGCGTCTTTGTTAACGTTCAGCGTGGTGGTCCAGGTCTTGGAACTATCCAGCCAAGTCAGAGTGACTACTTCCAAGCAACACGTGGAGGTGGTAATGGCGATTACAATGTGATTGTATTGGCGCCAAATTCTGTACAGGAGATGGCTGATTTTGTTGACTTGGCTTTCGAGTTAGCATTCAAGTATCGTAACCCTGCAATGATTCTTTCTGACGGTGTGATTGGTCAGATGATGGAGAAGGTTGTTCTTCCTCCACAGAAACCGCGTCGCACAGAGGAGGAAATCCGCAAGGAGTGCCCTTGGGCTTCTATGGGTCGTACAGCTGATCGCAATCCTAATATCATTACTTCTTTGGAATTGAAACCAGAGATAATGGAAGAAAGAAACCTCCACTTACAGGAGAAGTATCGTCAGATTCGTGAGAATGAGGTACGCTTTGAGACCCAACAGTGCGAAGATGCAGATTATATTATCGTTAGTTTCGGTAGTGCTGCACGTATCGGCGAGAAGGCTGTTGAGTTAGCTCGTGAGGCAGGATTAAAGGTCGGTTTGTTCCGTCCAATCACTTTATGGCCTTTCCCAAGCAAGCAACTTGCAGAGTTGTGCATGGGTAAGAAGGGTGTGTTGGTAAGTGAAATCAATGCTGGTCAGATGGTACAGGATGTACGTTTGGCTATTAACGGAGCATTACCAGTAGAGCACTTTGGCCGCTTAGGTGGTATCGTTCCTGACCCTGAAGAGATTGTTAAGGCGCTCAAGGAAAAGTTAGTAAAGTAAGAAGGGAGGACGTATATTATGGCAAATGATATCATTTCACCTGAGAATCTGGTGTATAAGAAGCCTACTTTGATGAACGATACGACAATGCACTATTGTCCAGGTTGTTCACATGGTGTGGTTCATAAATTAGTTGCAGAAGTAATCGAAGATATGGGAATGAGTGATAAGGCGATTGGTGTATGCCCTGTTGGCTGTGCCGTGTTTGCTTATCGCTATCTTGATATCGACTGGCAGGAGGCTCCTCATGGTCGTGCTCCGGCTGTAGCAACGGGTATTAAGCGCCTTTGGGAAGATCGTTTGGTATTCACTTATCAGGGCGATGGTGACCTTGCCTGTATTGGTACAGCAGAGACACTCCATGCTTTGAACCGTGGTGAGAACTTTACAATTATCTTTATTAATAATGCCATTTATGGTATGACAGGTGGTCAGATGTCGCCTACAACGCTTATGGGTCAGAAGACTGCAACTTGTCCATACGGTCGTGAGCCAGAATTGCATGGCTATAATCTGAACATTACGGAGTTAGCAAGTCACTTGAAAGGAACCTGCTATGTAACTCGTCAGAGTGTTGACACCGTTGCTTCAATCAATAAAGCAAAGCGTGCTATTCGCAAAGCGTTTGAAGCAAGTATGCAAGGAAAGGGAAGCTCGTTAGTAGAGATTGTTGCAACCTGTAATAGTGGTTGGAAACTTACTCCTGTAAAGGCTAACGAGTGGATGCGTGAGAATATGTTCCCTGAATATGAAAAGGGAGATTTGAAAGACACTACAGGTCTTTAAGTCGTCTCCTATATAAATAAAGGTGTAATATGAAAAAAGAGATAATTATTAGTGGCTTCGGTGGTCAGGGCGTACTCTCTATGGGTAAGATTCTGGCTTATTCGGGACTAATGGAAGATAAGGAGATAACATGGATGCCAGCTTATGGTCCAGAGCAGCGTGGTGGTACAGCCAACGTTACTGTCATTGTAAGTGATGAACGTATCTCTTCTCCTATTCTCAGCAAGTATGATGTAGCGATTGTTTTGAACCAGCCTTCATTGGATAAGTTCGAACCAAAGGTTAAGCCAGGCGGTTTACTTATCTATGATGGTTATGGAGTCTTCAATCCACCTACTCGTAAGGACATCACAGTCTATCGTATCAATGCAATGGATAAGGCTGCTGAGATGAAGAATGCAAAGGTGTTTAATATGATTGTCTTAGGTGGTCTGCTTAAGGTTTGTCCTGTAGTCAGCACCGATGGACTCAAGAAGGCGCTCTTCAAGAGTCTGCCAGAACGCCACCATAAACTCATTCCACTGAATATGGAAGCAGTGGAGGAGGGTATGAAAATTATTGCTCAGCAGTAATCGAATCGCATTGCCACAGAGTCCTCTGTGGTAATGATGAAAGTGAACCTGATTTTTTATAACTCTCTAATTTGTTAAAGGGACCTAAGCAGTGATGCTACGGGTCCCTTTTTTCTTTGCTTATAGGTAATAGCATTTTGACGTATTATTGCTTCGCACGTGTGGTGTTATTGCTTCGCACATGTCGTGCTGATGGTAAACACGAATGGTGCTGAGCGTTAAGTTGCTTGCTATATAAGATAGAGGGCAGGCTCATTTGCTTTTTATTAAAAAGAGCTATTCGGTCGTAACAAACAAGCTAATTTATATGATACGTTTTCTTACTTTTATAAAAGGTAACCAAATGTTATCTATTTTAAAGCTGTTTCTTAATGAGAAAGGATATGCAATTTAATCTTTATAGGGCAATAATAACTCTATAAATAGCGCAGAAGAAAGTCCCTACAAGGCACCGTTTTGCTTTATATCCTTATATATTATTGGATTATTAAGTCGAAAAAAACATAAACATTGTTCTTTATTTCCTTCTTTGTGGTTGCTTTTGCTCATAATATAGGGTGCTGTGCAGATTTTTTCTCTAAAAAATTTGGTTGTTTCATTATTTTTTTATTACTTTGCACCGAGATTAAAACATTGACATTATAGATTTTACAAATATTAATTAATTCAGAGAAAACAATGAAAAAGTTAGTTTTAATGTTGGCTGCTGCTTCTATGGCAGCATCTGTTTCTGCTCAGACTGTAGCAGAGAGCAAGACATTTGATAACATCTACGTTGGTATTAACGGTGGTGTTGCAACAAAGACAACTGGTCACAAGTGGTTGAGCGACCTCGATCCAAACGCTGGTATCCGTATCGGTCGTTACTTCACTCCAGTATTCGGTCTTGCTATTGAGGGTAACGCATACTTCTCAAACAAGCCTTGGGGTTCTACAGGTACAGTAGTTCGCGCTACTAACGCAAGCTTGCTCGGTACTGTAAACCTTAGCAACTGGTTCGGTGGTTATAAGGGTGAGCCACGTACATTCGAGGTTAGCGCACTCTATGGTCTTGGTTGGATGCACGTATTCTCTAACAACAAGTTCTTAAAGGCTGCTACATCAGAGAATCGTAACCGTATGACTTCTAAGGCTGCTCTTGACTTCGCTTTCAACTTCGGTTCAGCAAAGCAGTTCCAGTTCTATGTAGAGCCTTCTATCAACTTCGCATTCTTGGGCCAGTCTAACTCACACAACGTATCTGCTAGTGCAGCAGGTCCTGTCTTCACAGAGGTTCACGCAGACTATGGTTACAAGGCAACAGGTCAGGCAGGTCAGCCAGCTTACAACATCAACAACTCATTCGTTCAGTTGAATGCTGGTCTCGTTTACAAGTTTGCTAACTCTAACGGTACACACAACTTCACAATCGCTACTTCACGTGACCAGGCTGAGATCGATGCTTTGAACGCACAGATCAACGAGCTCCGCAACCGTAAGCCAGAGGTTATCACTAAGGAGGTCGTTAAGGAAGTCGTTAAGGAAGTTCCTTCTGTTAAGGTTAAGGAGTTCACTGTATCTGACCTCGTATTCGTAACATTCGCTCAGGGTAAGTCTGCTCTTACAAAGGACGCTAAGGCTGCTCTTAACAACGTTAAGCAGGGTGTTCACGTTCAGGTTGTTGGTACAGCTTCTCCAGAGGGTTCTAAGGAACTTAACGATCGTCTCTCACAGGCTCGTGCTGACGTAGTTGCTAACTACCTCAAGGGTCGTGGTGTTATCGTTGACGAGTCAACAGGTAAGGGTGTACAGGGTGTAACTTCTAACCGTCTTGCAGTTGTTTACGTAAAGTAATCTAACCGAATAGGTTAAGAAGGATTATCCTTCGAACGATAAATATTGGGGATGCATCTTTTAGGTGCATCCTCTTTTGTTTTGTTTATATGTGTAGTTTTTCTTAATAAGGTTTATTAATAAGGATGACATTTTAGTTTTCCTTGCAAATAATAGAATAATCTTACTGATTCTCCGTTATATAAAATAAGCAAAGTGGTATAACTGCTTGTAATAACTTGTTAGTGTAAAAAGAGTTATATGGAAAAGTTATCAAAGATAGGTAGATATGATTTTTTGGCGGAGCCGTTCCATTGCGACTTCTCCAATCATTTGTTTATGGGGCATTTAGGCAATCATATGTTGAATGCAGCCGATTTTCATAGCAACGACCGCGGTTATGGTATGAACTATCTCAATACAGTTAATAAGACATGGGTGTTGAGCCGTTTGGCTATTGAGATGGAAGAAATGCCGAAGGCATATGATAAGTTCTTTGTAGAGACTTGGGTCGATAGTGCTTTGAAATCCTTTACAAGCCGTAACTTTAAGGTTATTGGTGAGACAGGGCATGTTTATGGCTATGGTAAGAGTGTCTGGGCAATGATAGACCTTGACACACGTCAGCCTGCAGACATTCTTGCTGTTCGCGGTGGTTTGATAACCGAGTATATAGAAACAGAATATTCTTGTCCAATAGAGAAGTCATCACGTGTGAAGATGTCTGCTGATGCCACTCCTGTTCGTTCAATAGACACTTATTATAATGATGTTGATATCAATGGACATATTAACTCAGTCAAATATATCGAGCATATGTTAGACTTGTGGGACGTGGCTTGGTATAAGCAACATCGTATCAAACGTTTTGAGATAGCTTATGTTGCTGAATCACATCAAGGTGATAAACTTCACTTCTATCGGGAGCAGCGAGAAACGGAGACCGACTTCAATGTAAGAATAACAAAGAGTAATGTGGAAAGAGAAGAGACGGAAGTGTGTCGTTGTAGGGTACAATTTGTTTAACTCGTATTGGTCGTTAGGAAACAATACCTACGGTACAGAATTAGACGTGTTGTAATCTAATAAAATTTGGCTTTAAGAGTTGCTGTCACTCGTGTCACTTATTATAGATGTATAATTACTTGTTTTATAATGAGTTATCTCTATATGTTAAAATGACAGCAAACGTAATTTAAAATAAACTTGTTAGAAGTGTAGTGTTTCTGTTCTTGTTATAAGTTTGATCAGTTCAAACTTTAATGAGTTGATGAATAATTTTAATAATCATGATATCTGTCTTTGAAAGAATAAAATTAGTTTAGGGTAGAAGTAAGAAACTTCCATCCATAAGGATTTCCTCTTCCAAAACCATTTCTCGCATTACTTGTTGTACAAAATCCCAATCGTCATTTAACTGTCGAATCTCTGTTATAGGGTGCTTTTGGCCATCTGCTAAGAAAGTTAGTAGCTGTTCTCTGATAAGCTCTTTCTCATCCGTATCATCCTCTTGGGTATGTGAAAGGCAGACATCACATTGCTCACAGTCTTTTGACTTCGTTTCCCCGAAGTAAGATAGTAGTTGTCTACTGCGACATACTCGTTCATTCTGTGCATAATTAATAACAGAATTGATACGCTTTATGAATTGCTCCTTTCTGTCCTCATACACACTCTTGTTAAGGATAACGTCAACACCATCAACACGGTCTTGTGTGTAGCTGATTAGTGGTGTGTTCTTACGTGGAATGAAGTTGATAATACGTTTCTTGCTTAGATTAACCAATACCATATAGGTTTGGTTTCTGTCGAGTCCAGCTTCTTGTGCAATATAGCTTTCATCAATATATCCACTGTCAGAAAATAAACCGCCATAGTTACGGAGTAGGGCAGTGACGACATCATTCTCCTTGTCAGTAAGTGAGTCCAGTCGGTAGAGGTCATCTCTATTCAACAGGAAACGAACACGTGCCTTGGTGTCTGGGTTCTGCTCATAATCAATATAGCCAGCTCGTTGAAGAATTGTTAGCGCAGCATTTACACGTATTGGAAAATGTTTGAAGGTGTTGCAGAACTTGTCAATAGGAAACTCAAAGATACATCCATAGCCACTTCCAACACCTATCTGATAGAAGTAGGCTAAGTGTTCGTATACTGTCTGGATATAGTCTTTAGGAGGGAAGGTATCTTCAATGCGTTTTTGCAACGTACGGTTGTCGTGCCCATTATAAAGGAGTACAGCATATGCTTTATTGCCATCACGTCCCGCACGTCCCGCCTCTTGGAAGTACGCCTCCAAGGAACTTGGACTATCGATATGAATAACCACACGTACGTTAGGTTTGTCGATACCCATACCAAAAGCATTTGTAGCAACCATAACGCGTATCTTATCATTCTGCCAGTCGTTCTGCCGTTGGTCTTTAACGCCAGGTTCTAAGCCTGCATGATACCATGTAGCCGAGATTCCATGTTCTGTGAGCATTTGCGCAATCTCCTTCGTGCGTTTTCTACTACGGCAGTAGACGATAGCCGCCTTAGGTATAGATTGCAGGATATGTACCATCTCTGCCTCTTTGTCCTCAGTCTGGCGTACGACATAAGCTAAGTTCTTACGTTCAAAGCTCATTCGGAAGACATTCTTCTCTTTAAAACCTAAACGGTCTTGGATATCATCAACAACTTCTGGTGTGGCAGTTGCTGTTAAAGCGAGGATAGGTGCATTGGGAACTAACTTTCGAATGTTTGCAATCTGCAGGTAAGAAGGTCGAAAGTCGTATCCCCATTGGCTGATACAGTGGGCTTCATCAACAGTGATGAAACTCACTTTTATATGTCTTAATTTAGCCTGAAAGATATCAGAACCTATACGCTCAGGAGAAATATAAAGTAGTTTTATCCCTCCAAAGGTACAGTTCTCTAAAGTAGTAATGATGTCATCATGGCGCATACCTGAATAAATCGCAGCAGCCGTGATCCCTTGATGACGAAGATGGTCAACCTGATCCTTCATTAATGCAATAAGAGGAGTAATGACTAAGCATACTCCCTCTTGGGCTAATGCTGGCACTTGGAAGGTGAGAGATTTTCCTCCTCCTGTTGGCATTAGTCCTAAGGTATCCTTTCCTGAACCGATACTTTCGATAATATCTTTCTGTATACCGCGAAAGTCAGGATAGCCCCAATATTGATGAAGAATGTCAAGGTAGGACATTTGACTTTGAACTTTGATGTTTGAACTTTAGGGGCTTGAAGGAAGCCTATTCGTTCGAATACTACTAATAAAATTCAATCAACCATCAAGACTCTTCAGTTGGTCTAATATCCTCTATCTGTAATTGTACTGCTCCACGCTTAAAGACATTATCCTCAATGGTGTATGCTATGTCAAATGAGCGTTTCGACTTGATATAGCGGGCAGAGGCACTCTGTCCAAAGGCTATACCATTCATTACGTTATTGGATTTAGAATCGACCAGTTCTAACTTGATATGCTCTTGCTCACGTCCAACAACCTTGCTGGTTCCGAAATCGTAGACATCTAACGTACAGAAGAGAGGCTTTGGGTTTCCAGGACCAAATGGTGCGAAGCGTTTCAAATCAGTATGCAGTTTCTTTGTGATATCCTTAAAGTCAATAACAGCATCAATATCCAAGATCGCTTCGCGTTGTTCTGGTTCAATATGCTCTTCCACATATGCTTGGAATCGTTTACGAAACTCCTTTACATCTGCCCACTTCATGGTTAGTCCTGCAGCATAAGTGTGTCCACCGAAGTTTAATAAGAGGTCACGACAGCTCTTAATAGCTGCATATACGTCAAATCCCGCTACACTACGTGCAGAGCCTGTTGCAAGGTTCTCGTCACGTGTCAAGACTACTGTCGGACGGAAATAGATTTCTGTCAGACGAGAGGCAACGATTCCTATGACACCTTTTTTCCAATGCTCATCATAGAGAACAATGCTCGACTGATGCTTCTGACTTTCCAAGCGAGCCACAATCTGGTTAGCTTCTTCTGTCATCTGACGGTCTACATCCTTTCGCTGTTCGTTGTATTCGTCAATATGCTTTGCTTGATCGAGAGCTAAACTGTATTCTCTTTCAACAAGTAAGTCAACACTTTTCTTACCATTCTCCATACGTCCGCTGGCATTGATACGTGGTCCAATCTTAAAGATAATATCGCTCATTGACAACTCACGACCATTCAGACCGCAAATATCTACAATAGCTTTCAGTCCAAGGCTTGGATTTTGATTCAACTGCTTTAGTCCGTGGAAGGCAAGAATACGGTTCTCATCCACCACAGGAACCAAATCTGCTGCAATACTGACAGCACAGAAGTCGAGTAGGGGAACGAGACGAGAGAACGGAATATTATTGTTCTTTGCAAATGCCTGCATGAACTTAAAGCCTACACCACATCCGCAAAGGTTTTTAAAAGGATAAGAGTCGTCTGGTCGTTTAGGGTTAAGGATTGCCACAGCGGGCGGCATTACCTCGTCAGGAACATGATGGTCACAGATGATGAAGTCTATTCCTTGCTCTTTAGCATAGGTTATCTCTTCAATTGCTTTGATTCCACAATCGAGGATGATGATAAGTTTTACTCCTGTCTCTTTAGCAAAGTCTATCCCTTTCTTACTAACTCCATATCCTTCGTCATAACGATCGGGAATGTAGTAGTCGATATTTGAATAGAACTGACGTAAGAATTTATACACCAACGCTACAGCCGTACAGCCGTCTACGTCATAATCTCCGTAGACAAGAATGCGCTCCTTATGACCCATAGCATCATTGAGTCGATCAACAGCAGCATCCATATCCTTCATTAAGAAAGGATTGATGAGGTCTGCTAATTGTGGGCGGAAGAACCGTTTAGCCGCACTCTCCGTCGTTATACCACGACGAATGAGCAGCGAAGCGAGAATGGGACTAATCCCCAATTTCTCCCCTAAGTCTTTAGCCGCATTGACCTGAGTATCTGCAGGTGGAGTGTAGTTCCATTTAAATTGCATTTTAAATTGTTTTTATTTCTGTCCGTAAAGGTACAAAAAAAATGGCAAATGAGTATGTTATGTGGCGTATTATTTGGTTCTGTTTTTTATGATATTAGCCGCATTAGCCTAATTAGCCCAATTGATAATAAAACAACAATCCCGCTCCAAATCATTAGAGCGGGATTGTTTATGATTTATAGATTGTTGAAATGATGATATCAGAAAGGCTTGTTCTTTATTATCAATTCAACTTGTCTTATTCTTTTAGAGACCCATCTTCTTGCGGATGTCCTTAGGAATAGCGTTCTTGTTTACCATGTAGTCCATGGTGTTAGCTGCAATAAAGTTCTTGGTCATGTACCAGATACCCTTGTAGTCACCAGTCTCACCCCATGAGTTCTTTACCATATAGTACTCCTTACCGTTCTGGTCTTTAGCAATACCGAAGATAAGCATACCATGATCATCAGTAAGCTCCCAGTTGTCAAAGCGCTCCTGACGCTGCTGCTGTGTAGGAACAACCTCTGGTACGTTTACACCGAGTGAATCGATGATGTCCTTCTTCTTTGCAGCAGAAAGACCAAGCCAGTGAGCCATATCACTACCCTTCATGCTTTCAACCTTCTTACCGTCAACCATGTAAGCCAAACCCTTACGAGTGAAACCTGGCTCGCTAACGTCGCCACCCCATGCTACTGTGTAGCCATTCATGACAGCGTTATCAATGATACGCATCATCTCATCCATTGGGAGGTTATAAGACAATGGGAAACGCCAGTTGTCCTGTACCTCAACAGCAAACTGTGAGTAGAATGGGTGATGTGTGTAAGAAGTAATAGTTACATAGTCACTCCAGTTCAAACCAAGGCTTGCAGCGAAGCTCTTTGGAGTGTACTGCTTGCCTTCGTAAGTGAATGTCTCTGGACACTTGCCAAGATAAGCATCGAGGATACCCTGCAAGCCCTGCTTCCATTGACCAGAAATCTTGTTTGCCTTGTTGCGTGCAATACCATTTACATATGGCTCTAACAAAGAGAAGAACTCATTGAAGTTGTTCAATGAATCGCCATAGAGTGAGCCTGGGAATGGCATAGCACTTTCTGGACAAATACCATAAGTCTCAAGGGTGTGCAATACATCGTATGCAGAACCACCTTGAGCAAACTGGCAGTCACCATGGAAGCGAACAACCTGAATAGCGCGCTCCATGTATGTCTTGTTAGCAACGAAACTCTCACAGAGGTCGTATGTCTTACCAGTCTTCTTCAAAATCTCAGCCTCGAAGTAGCTAAGAGTTGAATAGTCCCAGCATGTGCCTGAACGGTTCTGGTCCTTAATACTTGTAATTGGAATCTGCTTTACTACAGTAAAAACAGGCTTGTTAGAGGTTGCACCCTCTTTCTTGTCTGCGGCATTAGCACCTATCGCAAGCAAAGCGAGCAATGCTACAACAAAAGTTTTTCTCATAAGTTTTTCTTATAAATGGGGTTGCCGTTGTGAGTGATACTCTTGCGGCAACCTTGATGTAAATATTAATTATTAAATGTTTTATTACTTTCGGTTTGCTGCAATGAAGTCTTCGACATCTTGTGGATGATAAGGAATAATATCCTTGCCTATGAATCGGCAACCATCCTTGGTGATGAGAAGATCGTCTTCAAGACGGATACCTCCGAAGTCCTTGTACTCATCTAACTTATCGAAGTTGAGGAAGTCTGCACAATGTTTCTTTGCACGCCACTCGTCAATCAATGCTGGGATAAAATAGATACCCGGTTCATCAGTAACGACAAAGCCCTCTTCCAAGCGGCGACCCATACGTAAGCAGTTAGTACCAAACTGCTCAAGGTTAGGACGTGTCTCTTCGTCGAAGCCAACATTAATCTGATCGAAAGACTCCATATCGTGAACATCCATACCCATCATATGGCCAAGTCCATGAGGCAGGAACATGGCATGTGCACCTGCAGCTACAGCTGCATCAGTGTCGCCCTTAGCCAATCCAAGTTCTTTCATACGATCAAAGATGATACGGCAAATGGCAAAGTGAACGTCCATATACTTAACACCCGGCTTAGAAAGCTTTAATGCAGCATCGTGGCACTCTTCTACGACCTTGTAAATCTCCAATTGTTTCTGAGTGAATTTACCACTTACAGGGAATGTACGGGTGTTATCAGAACAGTAGTGGTTGACAGTCTCAGCACCACAGTCACAGAGAGCAAGGCGACCAGCCTCCAATACTGCCATCGAAGGATTGCCATGCATAATCTCACCATGCTGAGAGAAGATGGTTGGGAATGATACCATGGAACCATATGAGTTAGCGATACCGCTAACCTGACCACCAACGAACTGCTCAGTTACACCTGGCTTACCCAATATCATAGCAGTTGTGTGCATCTTGTAGCCGATAACAGCAGCACGCTCCAACTCCTCAATTTCTTCCTGTGTCTTTACAGAACGCATCTTAACAACCGCACGGATAAGTTCCATACTTGCTGACTCCTTCTGTTGATTAGGATGAATACCAAAGAGGTCGAATATTTGAATCTTAATATCAGCACGATAAGGAGGTAGAAAATGAACCTTACGATGCTCACGCAACGCATTGTTACAAATGGTCTTTAGACCCTTCATGTTTACAGTGTTGGCTACACCAACGGCATCAGCCATATCTTTTACAGAGTCAACGCTACCGTACCATACAATGTCGTCGATGTCAATGTCATCACCAACAAGTGTTTCTGTGTCATTGTCAATGTCAATAACACCAACTAATCCGTCACGTTTCTGACCAAAATAATAGAGGAATGATGAATCCTGACGGAAAGGATAATATCCATTCGCAGGGAAGTTTGCAGGCGACTCATTGTTGCCAAAGAGAATAATAATACCCTCTCCAACAAGCTTCTTAAGCTCTGCACGGCGCTTTACATAGGTTTCTTTGTTAAACATATTTCAATTATTAGTTGGTTTGAATGCAAAGATAGTTATTTTTGTTTGAAAGTTATTAACTTTGCAGTTGTTTTTTAACGAGATTTTATGCAAATAGATAGGAATACGGGTTTAGTGTTAGAAGGAGGAGGGATGCGTGGTGTATTTACCTCTGGTGTTTTGGATGCTTTCATGAAATATAAGCTCTATTTTCATTACATCGTTGCAGTATCTGCAGGAGCATGTAATGGTTTGTCGTATGCCAGTCGTCAACCGCGTCGTGCTCGTATTTCTAATATTGATATGCTTGCCAAGTATGATTACATAGGCTTGCGCCATCTCGTTACGCAGGGATGTATTTTCGACCCAGATTTACTTTATCATCGTTTCCCTTATGAGCTTATTCCTTTTGATTATGAAGAATATTTCCGTAATTGTAGGAATGGGGATATCTTTGAGATGGTGGTAACAAACTGTCAGACTGGTTTTGCAGAATATCTCTCAGAATCGTCAGGTGATACGCATCGTCTTAATGCATTGGCACGTGCTTCTTCAAGTCTTCCTTACGTTAGTAAGATTGTTGAGGTGGATAGTAAGGAGTTATTGGATGGTGGTATTGTTGACTCTATTCCTATACTGCGTTCTATAGAGACTGGACACGATACGAATGTGGTTATCAGTACGCGTAACAAAGGTTGGCGAGATACTGGACGTGACCATAAACAACCCAAGTTTATCTATCGCAACTATCCACGTTTACGTGTTGCTCTGAGCCGTAGGATAGAGGCATACAACCGTCAACTCGACTTGGTGGATGAGTTGGAGGAACAAGGTAAGATACTTGTTATTCGTCCAGAAGAACCTATTGTTGTAGGACGAATGGAGAAAGATGTTGATAAGCTTGAGCATCTTTATGAGGAAGGTTTCCGATTAGGTGAACAATTTGTGAAGGAGCATCTTCCTCATCTTCTCTAAAAATGATGTAAATATCTATTGTACAGAGGAATATGTAGAAAAGAGTAGGGGCTGTCTATAGTTTTGGTAGATAGCTCCCATTTTTTATTGTAATTTAGCTGATTCCTTTCTTTGTAACTATAAGCGCATCTTCCATTATATCCTTTTTAATACTCGAAAAGTCACCGACAACACCTTGAAAATTCATTACATAATTTCAAATAAAATATTCATAAATAACGCCAAAAGCATAAACAAGTGATAGCTTTGTAATAAACAGAATATCAATTAGTTATAAAGTATTAACGTAAAAGGTGCTTATTTGGACTTCAAAAGGGCGTTAGTAAGAGTCTTAAAGGGCACCTTTTGCAAGTCAATTAGGCATCTTTTAGAAGCCAAAAGAGCATGTATTGGTTTTGAGTTACGTGAAAATAGTTTACAAAGAGATAATGATATGAGCATAAGTTATTTGTAGATTAAGGATAGTGATAATATCTATTTGTCTTTTATTGTGCAGTTATCCTCCTTTGTGAGCCCAACTAATAAGAATTATACATATTGTGGTCTAATGACCGATTTGGGTTTAACAGAAGAACCTGAAAAATAGGGATTCTAAGTGATAAAACTACTATAAAGTTTCTTTTTACAACCTACCTTAATATATTTTCTTACTTCTTATTTTTCCTTTCTAAATACTTTTTCTTATCTTTGCACAACATATTAAAATAAGAAAACGAATGAAGAAGATAAATTTTCTCCTTGTTGTATTAGCTGCAGTGTTGGCGTTTAGTTCATGTAATAAGACTGAGACTTATGCTGATCAGTTGGAGCGAGAGACTGAAGCGATAAACTCTTTTATAGTCAAGAAAGGTATAAAAGTAATTAGTGAAGAGCAGTTTGCTAAACAAGGAAATACTACAGATACAACGAAGAATCAGTATGTTCTTTTCCCTAATACTGGTGTTTACATGCAGATTGTTGAGAAAGGGACTGGCGAAGTAATTAAAAAAGGTGAGACAGCCACTGTCCTCTGCCGTTTTAGCGAGCGCAACCTTATTACAGATACGCTGCAGTTATCTAATCAGTTCCTCGTCTTTGGTCCTAAGGTTGACAAGATGTCTGTAACAAACACAAGTGGAACATACACCGCTTCATTTGACCCTACTTCCAGTGTGATGGCTGACATCTATCAGAGTACTTCTGTACCAGCAGGTTGGTTGGTCCCAATGCCTTATATTGCTCTTGGTAGATTGGTTAATGCTTCATCTAAGTTGTCACACGTGAGACTTATCGTTCCTTCACAGCAGGGACAGCTTAATGCTTCAAAGGCAGTCTATCCTTGCTATTATGACCTTACTTTCCAGAGAGGTCTTTAATAGGCGGTGAAGAAAGAAGAAGTAAAAGAATAGAGCGAGAAAAATTAATAAAGCAAGAGAACAATAAGGGGAATACCCTTCAAACATATTTTAAGTATGACGCTTATTAAATCTATTTCCGGCATTCGTGGAACTATCGGAGGTCGTGCGGGGGATACGCTAAACCCGCTGGATATTGTTAAATTTGTTTCAGCATACGCTACTTTTATTGCACGTAAGCACCCTGGAAAGAAGCTAAAAATTGTTGTTGGCCGTGATGCACGTATCTCTGGTCCAATGGTTAAGAATGTTGTCTGCGGTACGCTGATGGGTATTGGTGCAGATGTTGTGAACATCGGTTTGGCTACAACACCTACAACAGAGTTGGCTGTACGTATGAGTGGTGCATATGGTGGTATCATTATCACTGCTTCTCACAATCCACGCCATTGGAATGCTTTAAAACTTCTGAATGAGGAGGGTGAATTCCTTACTGCAGCTGATGGTGCTGAGGTCTTGGATATTGCAGAGCGTGAGGACTTCGTCTATGCAGATGTAGATGGTTTGGGTAGTTATACTGATGACGATTCATTTGATGAGCGCCATATAGAAGAGGTGATGAACCTTGAATTGCTCGACCTTGAGGCTGTTAAGAATCGTAAGTTCCGTGTTGTAGTTGATTCTATCAATTCTGTTGGTGGTGTTATCCTGCCTAAGCTTCTCGATCGTTTAGGGGTTGAATATAAGTTCTTGAATGGAGAAGCAACAGGCGACTTTGCTCACAATCCAGAGCCGATTGCAGCAAACCTCACAGGCATTATGGACGAGGTAGCCAAGGGTGGTTATGATTTGGGTATCGTTGTAGACCCTGATGTAGACCGTTTGGCATTCATTCAGGAGGATGGTAAGATGTATGGTGAGGAGTACACACTCGTCACAGTGGCAGACTATATCCTCGAGCATGTGAAGGGTAACACTGTTAGTAACCTCTCTTCAACTCGTGCTTTGCGTGACGTAACAGAGAAGCATGGCGGTAAGTATTATGCTTCTGCTGTAGGTGAGGTGAATGTTACCACAAAGATGAAGGAAGTCGGTGCTGTTATTGGTGGTGAAGGTAATGGTGGTGTTATCTATCCAGAAAGCCATTATGGTCGTGATGCCCTTGTTGGTATTGCGCTCTTCCTTAGTTCTTTGGCACAGAAGGGACTGAAGGCAAGCGAACTTCGCAAGACTTTCCCAGAGTATTTCATAGCAAAGAATCGTATCGACCTTACAGCTGATACAGATGTTGATGCAATCCTCGTGCGTGTGAAAGAACTTTATGGACAGGAGAAGGATGTGCAGGTAACTGATATTGATGGCGTTAAGCTCGACTTCCCTGATGCTTGGGTTCATCTTCGTAAATCAAATACAGAACCTATTATTCGTGTTTACAGCGAGGCTAACACTATGGAGGCTGCTGATGCGTTAGGTAAGAAACTTATGCAGGTAGTTTACGATATGCAGTAAAATAACCTTATCATATAAAAGAAAAGGATGCTTTAGAGAAACCTCAAAAGCATCCTTTTTTTATTGATATCCGTTTTATGTAATATTTCATCACCGGCTTATATATGTCTTTTTGTTGACTTATAATGTGTAGGAGAATTTTGTTTTAGCCTCTGTGTATATGGCCTTTTAATTTTATGTTAAGGTGCGGCATGAAATACGTTTACTATCAGCAGATCCCGTGCGAAGCTATAGCATGTAGAGGAAATATACAGCTTTGCAATGATGAGATGATATCTGTATTTCGTAAATACTATTCATTCTCAGTCTATTGTAGAATATAATTAGAGCAAAAAATATTACTTCTCAATAACATTTGTCAACTTTTTACTTGCTTTTTTCTTATTTATTTTCTTACTTTGTGACGATAGTTATAAAGCCTAAATATAATGTCATATATGCTTGTATACGACTGAAAAATAGCAGTAAGATGGATAGAAGGAAAATAATTTGTGTGATCTTTGGTGTGATGACACTTCCTGCTGTTGCACAGACTGATTCTGTATCAAAGAATGTTCAGCTGAAGGAGGTGGTTGTTGCAGGTGATATGGCGAAACGAGAGGTGGATTATATCGACTGTATTCCTACTCCGAAACAGCGGAAACATGCTCATTCCGGATTTGAGCTTATAAGGAATATGATGTTGTCTGGCGTCAATGTGGATACAGAGAATGGTGTTATAATAACGCCAGTAGGTACGGCAACGCTGTATATCAATGGTAAGAAGGCTTCTGTGAGAGAGATAACTTCGTTACGTCCAAAGGATATCCTGCATGTAGAATACTATGATATGCCTTCGGGAAAGTATGCTAACGACAAGGCTGTGATAAACTATATTGTTAAGACTTATACTTCGGGTGGTTATACACAAGTGGATGCTTTGCAGGGAGTAGGCTATCTGAGGGGTGATTACAACCTTAGCTCAAAGTATAGTCTTGGGCATTATAATGTTAATCTATGGGCAGGTAGCAGTGTACAGAACCCTAAGGTTTACGGTGAGACTACGACAGATTATCTGCTGGATAACCCTATTCATAAACAAGAAGCAGCGTATGATACTGATATGAAGAGTATCGGTCGTTACGTTAATGTCAGTCTTAGTCGGAGGACGGAGCGTACAACGTGGATGATTAGAAGCGGTGTTGAAGTTAGTACAAGGCGTGATGATGTCTTGAATGGTAGTTTGATATATACGGGCTATACCGTTCCTTTGTCGTTTACGAATAATGTTCTCGAGCATGATAAGACTGTAAAACCCACTCTTTCCCTTTACTTTAATCGTAATTTCAAGGGTGGAAAGAGTCTTGAATGTTCATTGGATGGTTATTATGCACGTAATACTTATAAGCGTAATAGCCTTGAAGACAGGGTTTTCTTGAGTGATGTGAAAGAAGATTATACGTATCTAAACTTTAATTCAAGCTATGTGATGCCTCTTCCCAAGGGACATAATCTAACGTTTAGTCTGATTGAATTCTTGAAGATAAGTCAAGATGAGTATAGAGGTAGTTCTCCGAGTCTGCAGCATCTGAGGTCTTCTGAATCCTTGTTTTTTGTTGATTATGCGAAGCGGTGGGGGAGAAAGGTAATGTTGGTGGCTCGTCCTGGTGTGTCTTACCTTGCTTACAAGTTGCGTGGAGAGCAGGAGGTGACACATCTGACACCACGTTTTTACTCAATGTTCTCGTGGAGTCCAAATCAGCATCAGGCTTTACAACTGTTCTTTGCCTTAGGAAATACGTTTCCGACGCTGAATACTGTGAATGCTGCAGAGCAGCAGGTAGATCGTGTCTTGGTGCGTCGTGGTAACCCTACGATGGATAATTCCACGCTGCTTGGTCCTGCTTTGACTTATTCTGTCAACTTTAAGAAATGGTATGCCTTACTTTCTGCCAACTATGAATATATGAGTAATGCTATTGCCAATGTTTTTCTAAAAGATAATAACAGATTGATAAATACTTATTCGAGCGATACACGCTATCATCAGTACCAACTGTTGCTCTCTGCAACGTGGAAGCCTGTGAGTGATTTCAATGTGAAATGGGAGGGCGGATATGATTATTACCGTGTAAGCGGAGCTGCCGACGAGCGTTTAGGATACTTTTATGCACGTATGGAAGCCGGTTATTATTTGGGTGATTTCTCGCTCTCAGCTTCTACACAGACGGCTCGCAAGGATTTGATGGGTTGTCAGGAACGTGTACACCTACCATTCCTCTATGATTTGTCAGCAGAGTGGAGTCACGGAAATCTGTCAGTAATCGTCACTGCACGAAATCTCTTTATACAAGGAAATAAGCGCACACGAAGTTTATTCACCTCTAACTACCAGTGTTATGAGCATAATGTTAGCGAGCGGGATAATTCTTTTGCTTCTGTAAAAGTAGCCTATTCTCTTGACTATGGTAAGAAGGTTAACCATTCTCCTAAGTATGAATCGAAGGCTGCAGAAAGCTCAATCTTGAAGTGATGAGTGTACACAGCGTAGATTACTTGTCTGCTTAATCTTCTTTTGGGAGTTTAGTAGACCACTGTTTGTGGTGCTTTTCTGAAGCAATTGTTTATAATGACCGTTTCTTGTGATATTTGGGTTTAATATTTTTCTTCCTATATACATTAGTCATTATCATATTATTATATGCAAGAATCAGGTCAAAAAGAAGTCAGTTTCTTATCTTCTTTTATTCTGTTGATGCTCCGCACGTGTGGTGTTGATGCTCCGCACCATTGGTGCGAGTCGTTAGCACCAATGGTGCGGAGCACTAAATACAATGCTATGGATAGCCTTTTGGGCTATGCTTTACCATAGTCAGAGGGGTTTGGGATAGGTCTTAACGCTATTCTCGTTTAATCCATTTTAGAATTGTTGGGTCTTTCAACTTGTTATCTTCTGCAAGGAGTACCATTTTGGAAACAATCTCCACGGTCTTTGGGTCTTCATCCATAAATGGGAGATAGAGCTTCCCACGGTGCTGACTGTGTACAGGGATGATAGGAATCTCTACGCCACCAACCTGACGCACATTGCCCGAACCGAGGTGGATAGTATAGTCGGCAAGTGCGCCTTTGACGTGAATAAAGTTGTCAGAAACTATTACATTCTTAAACTTCATTAAGTCAGCAGTACACTTGACAATAGCTGCACGCAGTTCTTTCGTTGAGTTTCCTGTTTCTGGGTCGACACCACCGACGAAGGCAATGCTAACCGTCATGTCTACATCACGCATTACCTCGCTGTAGAGAATTGGGTCAATATCCGCAATCTTTAGTCGATTGTAAGTACGTGTAGATGAGAAGTAGACATACTCTATGGCGGGAGCTTCCACATCAGCAGGAGTAAACCAGTTGGCTTGTGCATAGAGTTCAACAGAGATACCTTGGCGATAGAATACCTTGCGCAACCCTCCTTCATAGTCAGCACTCCACCCACGGCTACGCAATGCAGCTGCAGCCTGCTTCACCTGAATCTGATATCCACTGTAGCGAAGTGACTCGTTTTGTTCTGCTTCATCAGGTGTTGGGATGTAAATCTCACGGAATATCTGTTTGAAAGGTTGTACAATCTTCTTGCTGAAGACGAAGTTTTGCCATGTTGACCACATGCCATCGGCATAGAGTTGCTGGGCATGGACGATAGTAATCGGTTTGTCAGCTTTTATCTTCTGGATACCATCAAGCGTCTCCAGTCCCTCGTTGGTATAGAAGCCTGTGGTTGTTCCTTGTCGAAGGAGTAGCAAGCGGAACATCGGACTGACGATAGGATTCTCAGCAATCACCTTTACATCCTGTGGACGTAATGGTGTCTGGCGTATCATCATATCCTCCATCATCGTGCGGGCACGCTTTCTCTGCTTCGTCCACTCCTTGCCCATAGCGGCAATATTGAGGTAGTCAGGGTGCTTTTTAATCTTTGCAGGTACCGTTTTCAGCACCTTCTCACCTTGTTGAATGATGAGTTTGTTGGTGCCATCCTCTGCTAACTGTAGTTTCAGTGTGTATCCCTCCACGTCTATTCCTTGTAGGAAAGCAGCGTTGTCAGTCACCTGCTGGCTCTCCATACTCCACGTTAGCTGTATCGGGTCAGCATATCCTGCACCGCGTGAGAGGTTGAGTAAGGCAATCTCGCATACCCTCTTCTCTGATGCTTGACGCTGTGCGCCATACTGCTTAGACTCTTTCAGAAAGGCTTGTATAAGCTGATAGCGTCGTTGCAAAGCCTTGTCGCTTTTGTCTGGAATCAGTCCTAATGAACATACGGCATCCTTGTTGCGCTTGGAGTGTATCTGTTCTGTGATGGTTTCTTCGTCTATCTTGCCGAGTGCCGTGTCTGCAAAGCGACGTGCCCGACTGTGATAGTTGCTGTTTCCGATGTATCGTGCAGCCTTGTAGAACAGGTCGAAACGCTTTTCACCAACCACAGTGTAAGCCTCGTGGAAGAGTTTTTCGTCAAAGGCTCCATCGGCAAGGTCAGCTGGGTCGAGGTCGGTGAAGAGTGCCGTTGCAGCCCTCTTCTCGTCTTCGCCCATCTCCTTAGTATGTGCAATGAAGTAGTAATAGGCAAGATCGAAGCCCTCCCAGTTGAGATACGCTTTGATAAGTGGAACCCACTGCGGTGCAAAATACGCCAACTCTAAGAGTCTGTCGTCTTTGATTGTCTTAAGTATTTCTGGCGTATCTGTTTCGAGTGGGAAGGTACGCTCAATGATATCGGTTAGCACTGCACGCTTTTCAGTGCCGTAGCTACTTGCTATCAGGTGATCTTTGCCCAATGCTTTCATTGCCGTAACCATATATTCAGCACCCTGAAGTACCATTGCGTTACTTATACGGATGATGATATTAGAGGCTGTTGTCGGTGCATTGAGGCGCGTCATCTCAACTTTGAAGAGGTGTTGAGCAATCTTATTGATGATTCTCTCCAGATTCTTGTAAGTCTCTTTGCCGTAACGTGCGTCAACATTCTTATCATCTTCATATAGTAAAGTAAGTCGGTGACCTCGTGTATTATAGATATAATCTCCTGCATTACGTAGTTCTTCTCCTTCGTCATTCAGCAGTAACTCCATAAAGGCATCGTCAGACAGCTTACCTTGAAGGTTGTAACGCGACAATATTAGTGCATCGATTGTATAGTATGAACAGTATAGGTTCTTATCCAGTCGGGCTATTGGCGCATACTTCCCATACATTGCCATTGACATATCTGCAAAGAGTTTGAACTCTTCTTCATTTCTCCAACAGTTTCTTGCGTATCTCATTGCAGTCTGGAAGAGTTCGCTATTGAATACGTGTTCATCATCATCTGAACCGTAACTGGAAATCCTTGTGTATCTGTTGGTTGGACAATGGAAGAATATCAACGCCAGAATGGAGTAGGCTTGAGAGAAAAGTAGGGAAGGAGTCTTCTTTTCTAAATCGTTGAGCAATGCTTGTACGATGAGTCGGAAGTGGCTGCCATACTTCCACGTTTCAATGCTTTTCTTGTTCTTGAATGGATAATTGTCAGCATCAAGTTCTACGAATTCGGTGCTATAGCTGTCTTCAAGTACTAATAGCATTAAGTAGATACCCAACAAATCTTCATCCTTGAGAGTATGATCTGCCAGAAAACTTTTCCAGAGTTCAGGATAAGGGAGTGTATCAAGGGTATGCTCGTCAGACGTAAAGGAAAGATAACTGTCACCAATTGTTTGGGTTCCTCCCCAATAGTTCTTATACTCCTTGTCTGCATTGTCCTCTATAATCTTTTCCAGTTCGGTGTATAGCTTGTGAAGTTCGTCAATGGTGTAGGTAAAGACAGAGCCTGCGTCTGCACGATTCTTGCCAGTAATCTTATTGAATACCTTACTAAGGAACGACTGCGAATCATTCTCTGTTAGGAAAGGATCAGATAGCTTAATGGTCGGAATGTCCCCCGTCTTGTATAGACCGTAACCACCTTCTGCTCCGGGATAGGTTGTAGGAGCAGTTGTATTTGCCTCCTTACTTGTAGAAGAAAAGTCCTTTGTAAGCTGTTTGCTACCTTCCCTAAGCTCAGTCAAAGCGGCTGTTATATAGTCTCCCTTCGTTGTCTGCAAACGTTCGTATGATGCTTTCAGCTGTTCGTAGGGCAACGTAAGCAGTACACGTACAGCCATACTTCGTGTATCAGAAACCTTGGATTTTAGTTTCTTCTCTATCTCCTTGATATCTGTTGTAGTAAATTCTTCCTTGTAGAAGAAGGTCAAGAGGAAGGCAAAGCCATCTTTTTCATAGCCAAAGATATTCTTAACAAGGAACTGGCGACGTGCTTCAGGACTGCCTAAAGGGTAATATTCCTTCATAAAGGTGTATAAAGGTTTCTTTTTCTCATCCTCTTGGCTATAGTTATAATATCTTATGAAATGCACTCCCCAGTTAGGCATCTTCTCAAGAAGAATATGGTCAATCGTTTCCTGTGTCTTCATTTGGCTGGCAAGTACCCACAGAGCATTGATGAAGTGTTCGCGTGAAAGACGGATATTGAACCATTCAAAGCCTTTGAAAGTGAAGTCCGTGTTATTCTTAACCTCCTTCTCCCATTTCGCAATCTCATCAAAAAACTTTTGGTAAAGTTCACGTTGCTTTCCCGAAACGCAGTCAACCTTTCCATATTCATACCTCTCCTCCCTGGCTGTACAACTTAATTGTTCTATGAAGAAAGCCTTTGTGAAAGGATCATCCAGATGCTTTGCAAAGAACTCGAAGTGGTCAGTAACTTTGAAATGACTTGAACGGTCAAGATAGTAGATGGCTGCAATACGGTTCTGGAGAGGGGTGTCGCCATCAATTAACTGTAAGGCATCACGCTGTGCAATACTGAAATCCTCAGCACCAGCCGTATATAAAGCAATGTAAACGAGTAGTGCATTCGGACCCGTATAGGCTTTTACTCGTTCCTCTGGGTGAGTCAAGAACAGATGAATGCCCTCGAAGATAGTCTTGATATCTTTGTCGGAAACAGACTCGTAGCCGATACCAGCCCACGTCTGAACAGATCGTCTAACGGAACTATAACGCAAAAGACCTTCTTCGGCAATGACATCCAGCATTCGTTTATAGAATGTCAGGCTGTATTCATTACCACATTCTACGATACTCTGGCGCAGACCCTCTTGTAGTTTTGCAGCTCTCAGCACGTTGAGGAGGAGGGTATGCAACTCCTCGTTATTATTAGATTCTATGGCTGTGATGAGGCTTTGCGTAAGGATTCCGACGTTATTTTCACTGGTCAGTACCTCTTTTACTGCATCAATAGTTTCTGATTTTCCCTGCTGGATGGCAGCTGTAAGTACAGGAGTAAATGAAAGGTAATAGCTGGTTATATCAGGGTATTGTCCACGGATTAGCTCGTCAATCGTGAGACCGTAGGCAGCTGCGGCAAAGAAGGCACGCATTGTGTCAGATATATCATCTGCTATCTCCTGTAAATCAATGCCTTTTCTTACATCTATACGATAGATACCTTTCGTGTGAGAGAGTTCTTTAAGCTGCTTTAAATGTAGTTCTAAAAGCTGGGAATAGTTCTTTGGAAGAATGTGAGGGAGGTTTGCACCTGCAGAAATAAGTTCCTTTATGGTACGGAAAGGAATCTTCTCTTCGTCATAACCTTTGTAAAAAACATTTCGGTAGTAATTGAATTGATAGTCTTCTTCCTTGCATGAGTTTACAAATCTTTTCTCCCATATATTGCATTGGGATAGGTTGATGCTATTGATATATTGTTGACAGTGTTCCTGTAACTCCTTCTTTGTTTTCATATTTTATTCCTTTCAATAAGTTCTTAGATGGTAAATACGTTCCAGTCAATGCGAATTTGCTGGTTAATAAGACTTATAAAGTAGTGATCTTTGCTGAATCTAATACTTTTCCCCTCACAATTTTCTCTCTAAGTTTAACCTTAAAAATAAAGACCTGTGAGCATTGTAAGTCTGAGAATGATGACTTCTGTTCCTTGGCAGAGGATGATAGGGGCATTCCATTCCGTTACTTCTTCACCATTGATAAATACTTTGAAGAGACCATCATCGTATGCCTGCTTTGTTCGTTCCATCGCTTTTGCCATTGTGTCGTGGTTTTCACCATAGTTCTCAGCAAAGCGGATGCGTCCTTCCTCAGCCTGTTCGGCAATTTCACTTTCGGACAAAGCGTGGTTCTCTTTTGGGGTCTGCGCTTCTGTTAGGCCTTTTTGGGTTAAGATGTAGAGTAAAGCCCCGAGTGTATTGATGGTTTCATCAATTTCTACAAGGTGCCTTCCTAATTCTTTTCTACTGCCCAACTTCTTTTTTATAATGTATATATCCATTCCGTTTAGGTATTTCTTTCTTTTGCAAATATAGAAAATAATTGGTAAACAAATGGATCTTATTACATATCTTTGACTGTGGAGGGGAATAATAGTGGGGAGATTGATAAAGGAGAAAATCGTTAGAATGTCGTTTTTAACCCAAATCATTCATTAGAGGCTAAATATATTTTGTTTTATTGTCGAGCAGATCGTTTGTCTTTGGGCTGCAGGCGTAGTGGGCTACATTAAGCTACAAAGACAAACAAGATGCCCATAAGAAAATAAAAGATGTTAGGAGATGCTGTTTTATGTTTCGAAATCGTTTTCAATTTGCTGTCATTACTGTCACATAAAATTGCTGTATAACTATTTAATTATCAGTGAGGTTATGCGAAATGTTAAAAGTGACAGCAAACTAAAATAAAAATATCCTTGTAATATGTGTAATAGTTTCTCTTGTTAGGGAGTCTATGTCACTCCAAATATTGAAAGACTTATTTGTATAAGTTTATTACGGGACAGTAGATATTTAGTGGGGATAGGCATATATTTTGGCAAGTCTAAAAAGAA